>CAZHGG010000516.1:0-5207 GCA_964531755.1 uncultured Polyangiaceae bacterium | reverse complement strand
CGGCCACCCCCGAGCCCGGCGAGTCGCTCTCGTTCGTGCGCGTGTTCCTCGGGCCGGGTGCTCCGCAGCCCGACGCGGGCGTCGACGCGGGGCCGCCGGCCGACGCGGGGACCGACGCCGCCCCCGCCGACGCCGGCGCCGACGCGCCCCCGTGACCGGCGAGACGCCGACCTTGCGACGGCTCGGGGCGGGAGTGTAAGAGGTCTCGCCGCGCCGCCCTCGCGCCGCGCCCTCTCGCGCCCCAGCCCCGGCCCCGTCCCGTGCGAACCACGCTCGCCACGCTCGCCTCGATCGCGAGGCTCCACATCGTCGTCATCGCCGCGACGGGCACGCTCACGTTCGCGTGGGTGCTCTGCGGCGAGCGCCCGTGGGGCCTCGCGCTGCTGTGCGCCTCGGACTGGTTCGTGGTGAACCTCTTGAACCGCGTCGTCGACCTGAAAGAGGACGCCGCCAACGACATCCCCGGCACCGCGTGGGTCGCGCGCCACCGCCGCGCCGCCCTCGGCGTGGGCTTCGGGGTGCTCGGGCTCTCGTTCGCGCTCACGCTCGCGCTCGCCCCCGTGCTCGCGCCGCTCCGCGTGGCGTTCCACCTGCTCGGCTTCGCCTACAACTGGCCGCTGCTTCCGGGCCGGCGCCGCATCAAGCAGCTCGCGTTCTGGAAGAACACGGCGTCCGCCACGGGGTTCCTCATCACCGTGTTTGGCTATCCGCTCGCCCTCCTGCCCAGGCGCCCCGACGTCTCGCTGCTCGCCGTGGGGGCGACGGTGCTCTTCTTCTTCCTCTTCGAGCTCAGCTACGAGGTGCTGTACGACCTGCGCGACGCCGAGGGCGATCGCCTCGCCGACGTGCACACGTGGCCGGTGCTCTTCGGCCCGCGGGCCGGCTGGCGCATCGCCGCCGGGCAGATGCTCGCGGCCTTCGTCGTGCTCGTCGTGGCCTACGCCGCGCGCGCGGTCCCCTGGCGCATCGCCGTGATGGCGCTCGCGCCGCTGGGGCAGCTGCTCGTCGCCTCCCGCATGGTGAAGCGGGGAGTCACGACCACCGACTGCGTGGCGCTCACCTGGGTCGGCGCGGGAGTGCTGATGGCCTATCACGTGTGGGAGCGACTCGGCCTCCCGGGAGCCGCCTGAATGCCCGTCATCGCGCCGCCCTCGCCCGCCGCCATGGTGGCCCTGCAGCTCGCGTGCGTCGCCATCGTGGTCGCGTGGATGCTCCTCCGCGTGCGCCGCGAGGCCGACAAGGGCGCCTTCCTCGCGCGGTTCGCGTGGCTCGCGATCGCGGCGTGGCTGGGGGAGGAGAGCTGCATTCGGCTCTACGGGTTCTATTTCTACTCGCCCGGGTGGACCGGCTTCCTCGACAAGGTCCCCGTCGCCATCGTGTGCATTTGGCCCGTCGTGGTCCTCTCCGCCACGGATCTCGCGCGGGGGCTCGTCGGCGAGGCCGGCGAGGCGCGGCGCGTGCCCTTCGCGGCGCTCGTGTGCGCGCTCGTCGTGGCCGACGCCTCGCTCATCGAGCCCATCGCCGTCGCCTCCGGCCTCTGGCGGTGGACGGTGCCCGGTCCCTTCCACGTGCCGCTGATCGGCATTCTCGGGTGGGGGTTCTTCGCCTTCGGGGCCGCGCTCGTCCGCGGCCGCCTCTCGGTGCTGCTCGTGGGCCCGCTCGCCGCCCACGCCCTGCTCCTCGCGGGGTGGTGGCTCGCCCTCCGGTGGCTCCCGCGCGGCCTCGACGAGACCCCGTTCGTCGTGGCGGCGGGGCTCGCCTCGGCGGGCCTCACGTGGGCCGTCTTCGCGCGCCGCGTCGCGCTCGCACGGGCGGATCTCCTCACCCGGATCCCGGGCGCGATCTTCTTCTTCGTGCTCCTCGGCGTGTTCGCGCGTCAGCAGCTCTCGCTCGTGCTCTATGCCCTCGCGTTCGCGCCGCCGTACCTCGCGCTCACGGCGCGCTCCACGGCCGAGGGGCCGGCCGCTTCGGTGGCCGCGGCCGGGGAAGCGAGCTAACCTTGCGACGCATGGAATCGGCGCGCGCGTGGGGTCGCCTGGGGTGGTGCTCCGCGTTCGCGGCGGCCGCGGGCTGCGCGTCGTTCGGCACCGCGGACGCGCCGAGCGTCGGCGTCGACGCCTCGGTCGACGCCGGGTTCGACGCCCCGGTCCCGCCGGTCGACGCGAGCGACGCGGGCGGGAGCCCGACGACGGTGTTCGTCTCCCCCGCCGGGGACGACCAAGCCGACGGGCGCACGGCGAAGACCCCGCTGCGCACGCTTGGGGCGGCCCTCTCCCGCGGGGCGAACGAGGTCCGCGTGTGCAAGGGCCGCTACGGGGAGCCCGCCGCGCTCACCGTCGCCCGAAAGGTCGCGCTCCGCGGCGGCTACGACTGCGCCGCGTTCGAGCGACCGGTGGGGGCCCCGAACGCGCGCGAGCCGCAGGCGTCGGACCTCGCCGAGACGGTCCTGTTCAAGTCGGCCGACGACGGGGCCAAGGCCACGCTCCTCTTCGTCGAGGGCAGCGCCGGCGCGCTGCTCGAGGGGTTCACGGTGGAGGCGGCCACGGTCGATCGCTCGTCCACCGCCGTGTTCGTTGGCCCGAGGGCGCGCGTCGAGCTGACCGACGTGCGCTTCGTCCTCGGCGGGGGCGCCGGCGCGGACGTGTTCGGCGTAGGGCTGGACGTCTCGGGCGGCGGCGTGGACGTTCGGCGCTCCTGGTTCAAGGGGACGACCGGCTCCAACACGAGCGGCACGTCCGCGAACCTCGCCTACCTCCTGAACGCGACCGAGAGCTCCCTGCGCGACAACGTCTTCGATCCGGGCGTGGTCTCGGGCCAGCGCGGCGTGGTGCACCTCACCGTCAAGAGCGACGCCAACTCGCTCGGCCCGCCCGTCACCATCGAGCGGAACAGCTTCCTCGGGGGCGCCCCGACCGCGACGGGCGGGACGACCGCCACCTTGCTGCTGGCGGTGAACCTGGAGGGCCCGGTGAAGGCGCGCGTCGCCGAGAACACCGTGCGCTACGGCGTGCAGAGCTGCGTGAAGGGCTGCGTGACCCTGGGCGTCGCCTCGAAGGACGGCGCCGCGGTGGAGCTCGAGCGCAACCTGCTCGATCTCGGCGAGCTCAGCGCGAGCCCGGGGATGGCCGTCACCCAGCGGGCGATCTCGGCCGGCGGCGGCCCGCTGCGCGCGGAGAACAACGTCGTGCTGTTGGCGGCGGCCACCGGCCTGTGGAGCGCGCAGTCCACGGGCCTCGAGGCGAACACGGGGTGTGTGCCGGGCTCCTCGCCGTGCGCCGTCCCCGACGGGGCGCCGATCATCTTCCGGCACAACACGGTGCACACCGGCGCCGCCACGCTCACGCCCGCCGCGTCGCTCGGGGCCAACGTGCACGCGAAGCACGTCACCCTCGAGGCGAACGTGTTCTTCAACGAGGGCGGCGCGACCGGCCTGCGGATCCACAGCGGCGAGGGCGCCACGCTCGACGCGATGACCGGCAACGTGCTGGTCACCCAGAACGCGATCGCGGAGATCGCCGACGTCACGGTGAGCGGGCAGCCGGCGACGCCGCGCCTGTTCGCGACCTACCCGGTCGCGGGCCAGAACGCGCGGCTCTCGTCGCTCGCGAGCGCGATGCGCACTGTGTCGCCCTCGGCGTGGCGCGCCGACGTGACGTCGCTGGACCTGCCGTCGCCGGCCGCGTGCGCCATCGTGAAGCGCGACCGCAACGCGTCGTCGCCCGCGGTCGACTTCTTGGGGCGCCCGCGCGCCGACAGGCCCTCCGCCGGCGCGTTCCAGGCCTCCGGGGGCGCGGACACGATCTGCGTGGAGTAGAGGTTTTCGCCCCTCTTCGCCATCGCGCTTGAGGGCCGGCCGCTCCCGGTCTAAACCACGCGGAGCCTCCTCGCCCCCGTAGCTCAGTGGATAGAGCAGCGGTTTCCTAAACCGAAGGTCGCAGGTCCGATTCCTGCCGGGGGCGCCCCAATGGTTCTCAGTACTTGCGCGGCGCACTCCTGAGGGGTTCCGGGCTTTATTCCGGGACCCCGGAAGACGTCGCGTTCGAGTCCGACCGCTGCGCCCCCGTCGCTCACGCGGCGGGGGCTTTTCCCTTTGCTCTCGCCGCGCTCCGCCGCGTTTTCTGGTTCGACGCGTGCGCCTTCGCGACGGACGCCCCGCCGAGTACGACCCGTCGGCCCCCGACGACCGCGACGAGCTCTAGCTCGCCCCCGAGCGCCTCGACGTACCGGCGCAGCGTGGACACCTGGACGTCGTCCAAGTCCTCTCGGCGCTCGAGCTTCGAGACGTCGCCCTGAGCGATGCCGCTCGCCTCCGAGACCTGCACCTGGGTCTTTGCGGCCGCTGCGCGCGTCGTCGCGAGCGAGAGGCGGGGCGTCTTGCCCGCGTGACGACCGCGTGTGAAGCGTGCGGTCGCGAGATCGATGGTGGGCTCGTCCTGGATGTTCTTCGTGGGCATGGGATCAACCCTCGTGGTAGCGGCGGCTCTGCGCCGGGGTGGCGGGTCGGGCGCTGATGATGCGAGTGCGGTCGGCGACTTCGGTGGTGACGACGAGGAGCACGCCAGAGACGGGCTCGAAGCCGAAGGTGACGACGCGGGAAGAGTCGAGAAGGTCGGCGGTCTCGATCGCGTGCTTGTCGGTGAGGGCAACGATCGCCTGCCCGAAGGTGACGCCGTGCTTCGCGAGGTTGCTCTCCGCCTTCTCGGAGTCCCACTCGAAGTCGCCGTCGGTCACCGTCGTCATGCCCTCATTATAGCGCACAAGCACTATAGATTAAGGTCACTAGTGGCGATTCGTGCTAGAAAGTTCGGGGCTCGGGGAAGGTCGAGGCCGGGAGCTTCGTAGCGTAGACCGTGTCGTCGGGGTCGGCCATGGTCGGGGAGCATGTCCCCTCCGCCTCGGCGGTCGCGACCGCGGGCGGGGGCATGTTGGCGTCGTCGTCGTGGCGCGCTCTGTCCGTCATGCTTCGCCGCCCGCCCGCCGGCATACGCGGCATTCCTCGGCATCCTCGCGCCTCACGGGTCACCTCCCGCCCGGCGCCGGGTTGAGGGCGCCGCTCGATCCACGACGACGATCTCCCCTTGTGGGAGAGGGGCACGTGGGGCCCGTGCCGTCGCGAGCCCTCACCCCGCCGTGAGCGACGCGCCCGACCGTGGCCCTCTCCCACGAGGGGAGTGGGGCCACACGAGCTGGTCCGGAAGAGCGCCCCT
>CAZHGG010000515.1:0-5213 GCA_964531755.1 uncultured Polyangiaceae bacterium | reverse complement strand
CTGCGCATGCTCGGCGTGCCGTGCCGCATCGGCGTCGGCCTCTACGGCGGTGACGAGCACGACGACCTTCCCAACAGCCGCGTGTTCGGCTCGCACCACGCGCATGCGTGGGTCGAGATCCCGATCGAGGGCGCGGGTTGGGTCGTCGTCGACCCCACGCCGAGGTATCGTTCGATCGCCGTATTCGAGAGCTCCGTCCGCCCATAAGCGTTCGGGCAATCGATTGAGAGCGCCGGCTCGCCCTCTCGGAGTCGAGGGGGGGCCCGAGGTCGCGGCGAGCGGCGGCGGAGCCGCGCTCTCGACCGACGCGGTCGGGACCACCGAGGGCGCCGGAGCGGCGGACGACGACGACGGCGCGGCCGCGGTCGTGGGCGCCGCGCTCGGGAGCAGGGGTGCCGACGAGGAGGCGCGGACCCCGTTCATCTGGCCGATCCCGTAGGCCGCGACGATCGCGAGGGCGATGCCCGCGGCGCCGAGGTAGACGAAGAAGGGGCGGACGGCGCGCTCAATCGGCAGCGCGGGCAGGTTCGCCGTGGTGTCGCTCGTGCTGACCCCGGGGGTCGACGACATGCGGACGTTCGCGCCCTGCGCGCTCGACAGGATCTCCCGCGTGCGCGCGCGCGCGTCGGCGGCCGCGATCGCGTGCTCGACGATCAGCTGCCGGGCGCGCGCGGCGTGCGAGAGGTTGTCGAAGAAGAACTTCTCGATCTCCCAATGCTCCGAGGGCAACACGGCCTCCTCGAGCGCGGTCGCGAACTCGAGCGCGGTCGCGTAGCGGTCCGAGGGCTCGGTGCTCAGCGCTCGCTCGACCACCACGCGCAGGGGCTCCGGCACGGTGAGCGGGAGCGGCGCGAGCGGCTCGCCAGCGAGCTTGCGGATGAGCCTCGCGGCGTCGTTTGGGCCGCTGTGGGGCTCCTTGCCCGAGAGCATGAGGTACGCGACCGCGCCGAGCGACCAGATGTCGGAGCGCCGATCGACCGCGCTCCCCATCGCGTGCTCCGGCGCCATGTAGGGGATCTTGCCCTTCATGACGCCGTCGGCGGTCTCGGGGGTGAGGCGCTCGCGCGCCTTCGCGATCCCAAAGTCGATGAGCATCGCGCGGCCGCGATCGTTCACCAGGATGTTCTGCGGCGACACGTCGCGGTGCACGAGGCCGAGCGGCTCGCCGCGCTCGTCCACGAGCTCGTGGGCCACATGGAGGCCGCGGCACGTGTCCGCGATGATGCGCACGACGATCGGCGGCGGCACGACCTTGCCCACCTCGAAGAGCGCTTCGCACAGCTGATCGAGCGACTCGCCGGGGACGTACTCGAGCACCAGGTACGGGATGTCCCAGAGCTGGCCCACCTTGAGCGTGGCCGCCACGCTCGGGTGGTTGATGGCGGTGACGATGCGCGCCTCGTCGAGCATCATCGCGCGAAACTCCTGGTTCGCCGCGAGCTCGGGGAGGATGGTCTTGATGGCGACCAGGGCGTGCGGATCGTCGGCGTGCGCGTACCGCGCGAGCCACACGCTCGCCATGCCGCCCTGCCCGATCTTGCACAGCAGCTCGTACCCGTCGAAACGGAAGCCCGGTTCGAGCAGCACTGCGGCGGGTGGCGGGATCGAACGCAAGGCCCCCGCATTATCGCCCGCACTCCCCGAGCCCGGCAAGCTCGCCTTGCGCGACGTTCGGAAATGTTCCTCCACTCCGCGCGGCACGCGGCGCCGCTCGCGCCCCGCGCGCCGAGCGCGGCCATCGCCCGTGGTAACCTCCGCTCATGCCAAAAAAGCCCGCGCGCCCCTCTGTCGACGCGCCGCCCGAGGCCCCGCTCGCCCTCGCCCAGCACGCCCTGAGCGACCTCGAGATCGAGGACGAGCGGTCGCTGCGACACGTCGCTATCTACTCGGAACTAAAAGAAGTTTTGAAGAGGAGCGGGTACACCTTCCTCGTCTTGCCCCCCGCCCTCGAGGGCCGCTGGGACCGGGCGCTGCTCCTGAACCTCACCTTCTGGGGCGCCACGGACGGCAGCGGCGCGCGGGTCGGGGGGGACATCCTCGTCGACCGCTCGCTCCCAGCGGACGTGGTGGCGCACGTCGCGTGGCACCACCTCGCGGCCACGGCCCTGCACCCCTCTGGCCCCGCGTCGGCCGACGCCCTCTTCCTTGGCGAGGCCATCGCCAGCGCCTTCGACCTCTACCTCGTCGGCCGGCTCCTCGGGCACGCACCCGCGTCCACCTTCCTCGAGACCCAGGTGCCCGCGATGGCGGAGGCCGCGGAGGCCGCGGGGCTCTCCGAGGCGGGGCTCGACGCCCTCTTGAACGACGTCGCGCGGGCGCCCGAGGCGGCGTTCGAGTCGCTCCGACAGCTCCTCTTCGACGCGACGCGCGCGCTGCTCCGGTGCGCGAGCGCCACAGAAGGCCTCCGCGCGCTGGCCGCGCTCGACGACCACCCGCTCGCGCCGCTGCTCCACCGCTACGAGCTGTCGAACTGGGTGCTCCACGCCCGCGCGTACGTCGCCGACCCGCTCGCCACGGATCCCGCGGTCGACGCCCTCGATCGCGCGCTGCGCGCCGCGCCCGACGCGGTCGAGCACCTGCGCGCGGCGTGGGTGACCCCCGCGCTGGCCCGCCCGTAGCTCCGCGGCCAGGGCGCGCGGCCGCGCGCGCCATTTCCAGCAGGCCCCGCGCGCGACCCGTGTACTCTCCGCGCATGGGCTCTCTCTCCGTGTGCGTGGTGGGCGGTGGTCACTGGGGCTTGGCGCTCGCGGCGGCGATTGGCCGCGCGGGCAACCGCGCGCTGATCGTCACGCGGCGCGCCGAGCTCACCCTCCCCGAGGGGTGCGAGCGCGCCGACCTGGCCCGGGCCTGCCAGGAGGCGAAGCTCGTCATCTTCGCGGTGCCTTCGCGGGCGGCGCGCGACGCGGCGCGCCAGCTGGGCGACCACCTCGACGGGCACCACTACGTCGTGCACGGCGTGCGCGGCCTCGTGGGCGACGAGCTCGACACCGTCAGCGACGTCCTCCGCCAGGAGACCCCGGCGCGGCGGGTCGGCGCCCTCGGCGGCCCCGTCCTCGAGCCCGATCTGCTCGCGGGCGCCCCCAGCGTGATGGTCACCGGCGCGCGCTTCCCGGAGGTGAACGACGTGCTCGCGGAGGCGTTCACCTCGCCCGCGCTGAGGCTGTATTCTACACACGATCTGCGAGGCCTCGAGTGGGCCTCCGCGCTCGTCGGGTGCGTCGCGATCGCCGCCGGCTACGCGCGCGGGCTCGGCGTGAACGCCGGCCTCGTGGCGGCGTTCATGACCCGCTCCATCAACGAGGCCGCACGCATCGCGGTGGCCGCCGGCGGCGAGGACCGCACCCTCCTCGGCCTCGCGGGGTACGGCGATCTGCTCGCCGCCGTGCTCGAGGACGAGCGCCCCGAGATCGCCCTCGGCCGGGCGCTGGCCGCCGGCAAGACGCCCGCGGCCGCCCTGGCCGAGGCGCGGCACTCGGTCGAGGCCGTCGAGCTCGTGCCCCGCGTCCTCGCGTGGTGCGAGAAGCGCGACGTGCGCACGCCCATCTTCCGCGCGCTCAGCCTCGGGATCCTGGGCGGGCACCCGCCCGAGACCCTGCTCCAGCAGCTCATGACCATGCCGCACGTCTAGGCGCTCCGGCGCCGTCCACCTGGCGCGCCCCCGGGTCCCCGGGCAGCGCGGGACGCACAGGGAAGATCGGCCCGACCGTGGCGTATCGTCCAGAGTCGTGGCACACGTGGATCCCGTCACGTCCCGTGGCGGACCCGTCACGGCCCGGAGCCCCGCCATGCCCAAGCTCGTGTCCGCCCGCGCCTTCACCACCGCCGTCTGCCTGGCGAGCGCCGCGGCGTGCTCCGCGCCAGGCGGGGAGACGCCCGGCGCGACCGCGCAGTCGCGCGCCGCGTTCGCGAGCGCCGAGGCGACGCTGGTCGAGTTCGAGTGGGACGGCGAGGTCGTCGCCGACTGGTCCGGCGGGGCGCCCGACGCCATCGCCAACCAGATGCTCTACACGGTCGGCGCGCTGAACGAGTTCGAGTCGGTGGGCCAGCTCGAGAAGCTCGAGATCACGAACCGCGTCGTGAGCCCCATCCCCGGCGGCGGCGGCCAGCACCTCGTCACCTACCACGCGAAGCTCCCCGTCGCGTGGAACAAGCGCCGCGCCACGCCGAGCACCTTCGCGCTGAAGCTGCCTCGCCTCGGGTACTGGAGCTCGCTCGTAAGCTTCACCGCGGCGTACGGGGCCACCTGCGTCGACCCCTCCGCCCACGGCGTCGACGCGGGGAGCATGTGGTACTACTACCGCGTGCGCCGCCCGGCGTGCGCGATCGCCCCGGGCGACGCCCTCGAGGTCAGCGCCACCGTGGCGCCGTCGCTGGGCAACACCACCGGTAAATATCCGGAATACCATCGCATTTGGCAGGACGACCTGCTGAAGGCGGTGGTCGTCATCGGCAAATACGAGGAGGGCGCGACCTCGTTCTCCGACCCCGGCCTGGAGGGCTACGCGCGCTTCGTCGACCACGTCCGGCAGAAGCTCACCCTGGCGGCCACGGGCCCCGTCACGACCACGCCGCCCGGCCTGCCCACGCACCCCGGCGTGGCGTACCCGGACATCACGCTCGAGGCCAACCTCCCCACCGGCAAGACCGCGCGCGTCCATTTTCTGCTCGTCGACAACGTGCGCACGCAAGGCGCTGCGTTCGACGCGCGCTACGCGTCGCTCACGTCCGACGCCGACTTCATCGGCTACAGCGGGCACGCGGGGCTGGGCGCGAACGTGCGCGCGCTCCTCGACAAGGGCTCGTGGACCGCGGGCCAGCACCTGCTGTTCTTCATGAACGGCTGCGACACCTTCGCGTACGTCGACGGCCGCCTGCGCGCGGCGCGCGCCGCCCTCAACACGGACGATCCCGCGGGCACGAAGTACCTCGACATGGTCACGAACGCGATGCCGAGCTACGCCGACGCGTACTCGTCCGAGCCCGTGCTCCTCGACGCCCTCATCGACTGGCAGCGCCCTCAGACCTTCGCCGAAATTTTCCGCAACATCGACTACCGCCAGGTGGTCGCCGTCACCGGCGAGGAGGACAACGAGTTCGTGCCGGGCACGCCCGTCGGCACCGTGCCTTCGCCCGGCCCAGCCGCCGGCGCCGACGCGGGGCCCTCGGCGCCGGACGCCGGGGACGCGGGCGCGCCGCCAGGCACGCCGGGCACG
>CAZHGG010000514.1:0-5218 GCA_964531755.1 uncultured Polyangiaceae bacterium | reverse complement strand
CAGCCCGCGGCGCGCGAGACGAGGTCGCAGGCGCCGCGCGCGGTGGCCCCGGTGCCGCTCGGACTCCGCGACAAGGCGCGCGCGTTCCTCGCTCGCCACGGCAAGAAGCTCTGGTGGCTCCACTCGGCGTACGCGCTCTGCCTCGGCACCGGGGTCGTCCTCTTCGCGCAGAAGGGCTTCCAGCAGGCGCGCCTGCTCGCCATCTCGGCGGGCGGCGCGTGGCTCCTCGTGCTGCTCTTCTTCCGCCTCCACGGCTCGGGCAAGGCGCAGGCGTCGCTCGAGGGCGCCGAGACGAAGACCAAGCTCCGCTTCTACGCGCTCACCTACGCGCTGAAGAACCTCTACCAGGGCATGCTGTTCTTCCTGCTCCCGTTCTACTGGAAGTCGACCACGCTCGACTCGCGCAACGGGTGGTTCGTGGCGCTCGTCGCGGCGTGCGCGCTCCTCTCCACGCTCGACGTGGTGTTCGACCGCGTGCTCTTGCGCTGGGTGGCGCTCGCGTCGCTGTTCCACGGAGTGGCGCTCTTCGGGTGCGTGAACCTCATCGTGCCGGCGCTCTTCCCGGACACCCGCACGCTCACCTCGCTCATGATCGCCGCGGGCATCACGACCCTCGCGTTCTGGACGATGAACCTCGAGCTCACCGCGTACCGCCGGCGCGGCGTGCTGCTCGCGATCGGCGCCTCGGCGGTCGTCGCGGTGCTCGTGGCCTACGCGGCGCGCACGTTCATCCCGCCGGTGCCGATGTACCTGTCGCGCGCCTCGGTCGGCCCGATGACCCTCGCGGACGGCCGGCTCGCGATGGAGGTGCGCTCGCTCCACCCGTCGGTCATCCAGCAGCTCCAGGCGGTCACCGACGTGGTCGTGCCCGGCGGCCGCGGCGATCGCCTCCGGCACGTGTGGCGCCACAACGGGCACGAGGTCGTGCGCGCCCACGAGGAGACCTCGCGCGTGCCGGGGCCCGCCGGCTCGGTGCGCCTCCGGTCGCGCCTCTCGGGCGACAACCTCCCCGCGCTGCTCGTGGGCGCGTGGTCGGTCGACGTGGAGACCGAAGACGGCCAGCTCGTCGGGCGCGCCACCTTCGTCGTCGAAGACTGAGCGGCCCGCGCGGCGGCGGCGCGCGCTTGCACCGGCCGCGCGACGCCTTAGGTTCTTCGGGAACGCTCGCCCGAAGGAGGCCCCGCATGTCGAACCTGTCTCGCGCTTCCCTCGCTCGCCCCTCGCTCGCCAAGGTCGGCCGCCTCTCCGCCGTGAAGCGCTACTTCGGCGACAAAGACGCGTCGTTCTTCGGCAAGGCCTTCGTGTTCTTCGCGGTCGTCTACGTGGTGATGCCGGTCGACCTCATCCCCGAGGCGATCGTCCCGGTGCTGGGCTGGCTCGACGACGTGGGCGTGGTCGCCCTCGCCCTCGCGCACCTCGCGCGGGTCACCGCCAAGTACCGCGAGGTCGTGGAGCTGACCGCCGGCTGAGCCCGCGCGCGACCGGCCTGTTGATTCGCGGACTGAGGCCCGTCGTCGTCCGTGCCCCAGCGGTTGGTGGCGCTGGCCTTCGGGTCGCGGGCAAGGTCGGGATCGCCGTCGCGGTCGGGTGGCGTTGCTAATTTCGTGTGTACGTGACCCGCTGGCCGAGCGCCCGGTCGACCTCCTCGCAGAAGGCGCGGAACGCCGGGTACTCGGCCGCGGCGATGCGAGACTTCTTCAGCGCGACGCGGGTCTTCGTGCGCACCTGCGCGCCGCTGACCTCCACCTCGACCTGGTAGGAGCCGAAGGGCGAGTCGCCCTTGGCCGCGCGGGGCTGGCCTGTGATCTTCGAGCCCGCCGGCAGGTGGAGTGTGGTGTCGGTCTCGTCGGTGGTGAGCGCGAAGATGCGGATGTCGCGCTTTCGCGCGGAGAGCGTCGCGTACTCGCGCACCATGTGCTCGCGCGGGCCGGCGGACACGGTCATGGTGGCCCCGTCCTTGCGCACGAGCTGCGAGACCTTGCCGCGCGCGCGGATGGCCACGGGCTCCTCGATCTTCTCGAGGTCGTTGGCGGTCACCTGCGCGAGCTCGAGGCCGGGGAACTCGCTCGCCAGATCCTCCTGCACGCGCTTCTTCTGCGTGGAGAGCGAGTGGTAGCGGCCGCGCCAGCCGCCCGCGTGCACCCCCGTGACGTCGCCGCGCCACTCGAGCTGCGCGGAGCCGTCGGCGGCGATGGTGGCCTCCACCTTGCGCGAGGTGACGCTCTCCTCGGGCGGGGGCTCGGGCAGGTGCACGAGCACCGGCTTGCCCTCGTGGATGCGCAGGCCGAGCGCGCCGCGGTCCATCGAGGGCAGCTCGCGCGAGCCGGTGAACTCGGCGGTGCCGTCGAGGTAGAGGTTCATCGACGGCACGTAGGCGATCGCGTGGTCGAACGGCGCGAGGCTCGCGGGCGAAGACTCGAAGTCGCCGCGCATGCCGGTGCGCAAGATCACGATCGTGGAGGGGATGCCCGCCTCCTTCAGCATGGTGACGATCAGCGTCGCCTTGTCTTTGCAGTCGCCGAACCCGCGCGCGAAGATCTGCGCGCAGCGGTAGGGCTTGAAGCCGTGGATGCCGAACTCGAGGGCCACGTAGCGGGTGCGCTGCACGACGTAGTCGTAGATGGCGCGCACCTTCTCGGCCTCGGTGGTGAGGCCGCGGGTGACCTCGGCGACGCGGCGCTTCACCTCGTCGTCGGCGACGAACTGGTCCTTGACCAGGCCCCAGTACCACTTGCCCATGTCGTCCCACGACTTGTAAGTGGACACGTGGACGTGCCCGAGGAACGACGCGAACGGCGGCTGGAGCGGCTCGGGATCGACCGGCGCGAGGTTCCGCGCGACGAAGCGCTCCACGCGCTGAGCGCCCTGCTCGGTGGCCGTGCGCACGACCCCGGGGATGGCGGGCTCGTTGAAGTGGAACGCGCGTGACTTGGGCGTCATGAGCACGTACTCGGCGTACGCGACGGGCTCCTGGCTCTGCATGTAGACCACCTCGCCGAAGTAGTCGGCGAAGGCGTTGCGCGGGGCCACGTCCTCGGTGCGGTAGAGCAGCTCCACCACGTCGCCCGGGAACAAACGTGGAAAGTGCACGTAATAGACGCGCTGGCTCGTGTACATCGCGATCTGCGGGTTGTCGGCCGGGCCGTCGCCGCTCTCGGCGGCCTCGTCGACCTGGCCGTTCTTGCGGTACACGCGCGCGCCGCGCAGCTGCACGGTCTCGGTGTCGGCCTCGAAGCCGAAGGCGTACTCGCGACCCTGCGCCGCGGCCGCGTCGGTGAGCGGCTGGTAGACCACCTGGTGGTAGCGGCTCGCGAGCCCGTTGGGGAACACGGTGGTCACCTGCAGGTCGACGAGCGTGCGGCGGTCGCGGCCCACGGCGGGCGCGTCGCGGAGGGCGAGGAACTCCTTCGCAGGGCGCGTGTACACCTCGTCGGGGCGCGGCTTCTCGGGCTCGGTGTGCGCGACGTACTCGCGCACGTCCTTCTCTTGAGGGCGGAGCTCGAGCACCTTGCGGAGGAGGCGGAGCTGCTCCTCGGTGGCGCCCCCGACGGCGTACACGTTCGCGAGGGCGCGCATGGCGTCGGTGTCCTCGGGGGCGAGGTCGAGCGCCCGGCGGTACGAGGCGATGGCCTTCGGGCGATCGCCGAGGGCCACGTACGCGCGCGCGGCGTGCCCGAGGGTGAGCGCGCTGTCGGGGTTGGCGGCGAGGAGCCGGTCGACCCAGTGCCCCGCGGCGGCCTTGTCGCGCCTGGCGAGGGCGACGTCGAGCTTGCCCTGCGCGATGTGCGGGTCGTCGAAGCGGAGCGCGGCGTAGCGGTCCTCGACGGCCTCCGCCTCGCTCGTGCGGCTCAGGTCCTCGAGCGAGCTCGCCGTGGCGCGGAGCAGGGCGACCGACTTCGGCCGGCGCGAGAGCGCGCGCTCCAGCAACGCGAGGGCGGTCTCCTTCAGGTTCGCCTCCGAGTAGAGCTCGACGCGCGCGAGCGTCGCGCGCACGTTGTCGGGGTCGAGCGCGAGCACCTTGTCGCACGACGGGATGGCGTCTCGGAAGTTGGCGCCCGAGCGGGCGTGCGCGGCGCGCGCGAGCAACACGTCCACGCGCTCGTCGACCGGCACGCGGGCCCCGCCCTTGCGGACGAGCTCCTCGGCGCGATCGAGGAACGTGGCGGTCTGGTTGCGGCCCTCGGTGAGCTCGCTCGCGAGCAGGAGCCGCGCGATGGTGGGCGCCTTGTCGGCGGCCTTGCGAGCGTGCGCGCGCGCCGCGTGCTCGGCCGGGTCGTCGGAGGCGGTGAGCGCGAGGTAGCGCGCGTACGCCTCGAGGAGCGCGGGGTCCTCGCCCTTGGCGAGTCGCTCGAACGCCGTGATGGGGCCCTCCAAGGTGCCGCCGGCGACGCGCGTCGCGTCCTTCTTGAAGCGCTGCGCCGCCGCCTCGCTCGCCAGGGCGGGGTCGGCCGAGGCGCGGACGAAGGGCTCGACGCCGCCGTCCGCTGCGCCGACGCGGAGCGAGAAGAGGGCGCCGTCCTCGTCGCCGCAGGTCTTCACCATGAGGCGGTTCGCGCCCTCGCGCAGCACCACGCGCGTCGCGAAGCGCTCGGCGTCGAGCGAGCGGTACTTCGTGTCCTCCAGGACGGCCTCGCCGTTCCAGAACACCTTCGTGGCGCCCGCGCTCCCCAGCCAGAGCGACACGGTGCGCGCGCCCTGGCCTTTGCGTGTATCTTGCACGAAAGACGTGGCGTAGACGCAGGCCTTCTCGGAGGGGCGGACGAGGGCGCCGGCGTCGAGCCAGCCGAACTGGGCCACGTCGGGCACCGCGCGCCAGCGGACCGGGCGCTCTTTTCCGTCGTAGGTGCGCCCAAACGAGAGCGGCTCGCGCAGGTCTTCCTCCGGGCCGAACACGCGGGCGAACCCGGCCTTGCCCTCGTTGTCGAACGGGCCCGCGACGAGCCACTTGCCGACGTAGCCGAGCCTCGCGACCTCGGCCCGCGCGCCGTCGAAGTCGCCGCGGCGGCGGCGCGCGTACGCCTCGAGGAGCCCCGCGTAGACCCGCGCCGGCGGGGAGAGCGCGCGATCGCTCGCGAGCTCGCCGAGGGCCTCCTCGAGCTCGGCCGGATCGCCTTGGTCGTACTCGAGCCACAGCGAGCGCAGCGCGGCGTAGACCCGCGGGCCTTGCGCCCTGTGCGCCTCGTCGCGGAGGCGCCCCAGCTTCTCGAGGCGGTCGCCG
>CAZHGG010000513.1:0-5219 GCA_964531755.1 uncultured Polyangiaceae bacterium | reverse complement strand
GGCGCTGCGAGCATCTTTCCAGACCCTCGCCCCTGTCCAGGGGAAAGCGTTCGGTGTACCTTGATACCACCCATGACGCGCGCGCCTTGGCCTTTCGCGGAGAACCGCTCGACCGCGCGCGCCGCAGCGCCCGCGTCCGCGCCCACGCGCGGCTGGGCAGCGCGGCTCGCGTCGCTCGGGGCGCTGCTCGTGACCGTCGCGACCTCCTCGCTCGCGGGGGCGGACGTGCCGCGCGTGGCCGATCTCGTGCCCAAGCTCCAGTCGCCCGACGCGCGCGTGCGCGCGGCGACGGTGCTGCAGCTCGGCGCGACCGACGCGGACGACGCCGTGCCCCCGCTCTGCAAGAGCCTCTCCGACGACACCGAGATCGTGCGCATCGCCGCCGCGACCGCCCTCCGAAGGCTCGCGCGCGGGGCCGCGCTCGGGTGCCTGCGCGAGCGCATGGCGGTCGAGCCCGGCGAGGGGCCGAAGCTCCAGATGGCGCGGGCCGTCCAGAGCCTCGAGGCGCGGCCCGCGGCGCCGCCGCCCCCGGTCGGGAGCGCGTACGAGCCTCCAAGCCACCCGGGCGCCAAGTACTACGTGGCGCTCTCGCCCGTGACCTCCGCGAGCGATCGCCCCGCGAGCGAGGTCGAGGCTGTCGTCCTCCGGGCGGTCCGCGCGAAGCTCGAGGAGCAGGCGGAGTTTCAGCTCGCGCCCTCCCGCGAGACCCCCGAGGCCGCGCGCAAGGCCCTCGGCGGCGACAAGAAGAAGAAGGGGTTCTTCCTCTCGATCTCCGTCGAGAAGTTCGACTACTCGGGCGGGAACCTCCGCACCAAGGTCAACATCGCGGTCTTCTCGTACCCGGCGAAGGCGCTCATCGCGCCGATCGGCAACGGGGCGACGATGTCCGGTGTGGCGCCGGGCAGCCGCGCGGCGGAGGACCAGCTCCTGACGGCGCTCGCCAGCGCCGCGGTCAAGCAGTTCGTCGCGAACGCCGGCAACATGTGAGCGCCAGCGCGGCGGCGGGGCCGGGCCCAAAGAATAGCCAAGCGCCCCGCGAACGGGCACCATACGCCTCGGCGCGATTTCTCGCGCTCGCACCCGAGAGGACCCGATGAGCCGCCTTTCCGCCGTCTCCATTTCGCCGTCGGCTCCGCGCTACAAGCGCAGCTTCAAGAACTACATCGTCGACTCGCGCTTCCAGCTCCGTTACACGGGCTACATCATCGCGATCGCCCTGGTGATCAGCGCCGTGCTCGGCGCGTTCCTCGTGCGTACGAGCGAGAAGGTGGTCGCCCAGGGGCAGCGGGTCGTCGCAGAGAGCAAGAAGGTGAGCGACATCCTCGCCGTGCAGATCTCGAAAGATCCGATCTACGGGAGCGATCCGGAGCTCACGAAGGCGTTCACCGCGGAGTCCACCAACGCGGCGAACAGCGTGGTCGCGCGCCAGGAGGCGCTCGCGGCCGAGCAGCGCACCATGATGCGCGCCCTCGTGGGCGGGCTCGGCCTCATGGTCGTGCTGATCGGGCTGCTGGGCATCTACTTCACGCACAAGGTCGCGGGGCCGGTCTACAAGATGAAGCTCCTGCTCACGGCGGTGGGCAACGGCAAGCTCAATTTCCAGAGCAAGCTGCGCAAGGGGGACGAGCTCCAAGACTTCTTCGAGACCTTCGCGACGATGGTCGAGAAGCTGAAGGCGCGTCAGGCCCGCGAGGTCGCCGATCTCGACGCGGCGATCGAGGCCGCCAAGGCCTCGGGGGCCAGCGCGGAGGCGATCGCCAAGATCGCCGGCGTGCGGGACGAGATGAAGGCGTCCCTGGAGAGCTAGCACCCCGTCGACGGTGCCGGCCCCGTCGCCCACTCGGCAGGGGCGCGGGGCGCGAACGCGGCTCGCGGCCGCGAGGGGAGGCGAGAGGGGGCGAGAGGGGGCGAGGGGAGGCGAGGGGAGGCGAGGGGAGGCGAGGGGGCGGCGAGGGCGCCGCGGCGCGCTCAGTCGGCGGTGAGGGCGCCCGCGAGGTGCTCGACGCGCACGCCGTCGCGAGACACATGCACAATGCACACGTCGATCCGCACCCGCGTGACGCCGGTCAGATCGAACGGCGGGGCCGCGAGCAGGCCCGCGGCCGCGCGCAGGAGCCGTCGCTGCTTCTCGGGCGTGATGCTCGCGAGCGCCCCGACGAGCGCGCCCTCGCGGCGCGCGCGCACCTCCACCAGGGCGACGAGCGCGCCGTCGCGCGCGACGACGTCGAGCTCGAGCGGCCCGATCCGCACGTTGCGCCCGAGAATGCGAAAGCCGCGGGCGACCAGGTGGTCGCTCGCGGCCTCCTCCGCCGCGCGCCCGAGGCTCTTCCCGGCGCGCGCCACGGTCAGCGACCGGCTACTTGCCGGCGTCCGCCCCGGCCGCGGGCTTCGCGCCCTCGACCTCGCCCTTGCACTGGGTCTTCGCGTTCGACTTGTCGCAGTCGCCGGTGCAGTCGACCGACGGGTCGTACTTCGTGTTCTGCTTGATGCAGTAGCCGCCGGTGAGGCCCTCGTTGCCCTGCCCGGTGGGGTCGACGAGCTGCTCGCACTGGAACCCGTCGGGGCACGCGCAGTAGTTCGCGCCGTCGTCCGTGGCGCCCTTCGAGTTCGCGCACCGGCACGAGCAGTACACGGTCTTGTCGGCGACGCGGTTCAGGCACTGCGGATCGACGCGCTTGCCCTCGGGGGAGTTCGGCGTGCCCTCGACGCCGCCGTTCGAGCTGCCCGGCAGCACGCAGGGCGTGGAGGAGATGCCGCCGCCGGTGGCCGTCTGGCCGTAGGGGCACGACACGCGACCGCGGAAGTGATTCACCAGGCAGAGGCGGGTCTGGCACTGGAAGCTCTTGGACTCGACGTTGACCTGCTTCTGGCTGAAGCCGAGGAACGTCGGATCGAACTCCTGCTCGGGCACGCACGGATCGCCCACGCCCGTCGACGAACAACCAGGGGCGGCGGCGACGACGGAACCGGTGCCGAGCAGGAGCACGGCGAAAAGCACGCGGGAGCGGATCATGCGGAGGCTCTCCAGGATCGAAAAAGATGCGAGATTGCGGCGTTCTACGAGGCGGCGGCCGTCGAGGAGCCGAGACCGACTCCTCCTCTCGAGGGTTCACCGCGTGCGGCCCGTAGACCGCTGGTGCGGGAAGGTACCTCCCTCCGCCAAAACGCGTCAAGCGCGATGAGCGCGCGGGCGCGCGTGCCGGGCGGGTGGCTCCAGCGCCGGGCGACGATTCACCGCGCGGTGAGGTCGCGCCCCGTGTAGGGTGACCCACGACGCGCGACCTGCGCGCGCCCTTTTTCTTTCGGCTCGGGCCCAAGACGTGTCGCGGCTCGGGCATCCCACACGCCCCCAGGCGGCCTCCGCCGGGTCGTCCCCCCGGCGCGCCCGGGCGAGACGGGCCCCGCCCGTTTCACCTTGACAACCGGAAAGGAGCCTTCCTACCATGCCGCCCTCGGAGAGAGTATCCGCTTAACATCGTTGAGCATTTCGGCGCGAGGTGGCGCCCGGTCCGGTCGACGGCCGAGCATTGCCTCGCAATTCCGCGGAGTTCGGTGCTCGACCGAGCTCTCCCCGACCCCGGTCGCTCCCGCGCCCAACCCTTCGTGTCTCCGGAACCATCGAGGAACCCTCCCATGCGTATGTCCCTGGCGCGCGCGCGCAAGCTCCTTCTGACTGCCCTCCCCGTCGTGTCGTTGGCGCTCATCACCCCGCACGACGCGGGCGCGCAGAAGGGCAAGAAGCCGGCGGCCGGCGCCCCCAAGGGCGGCGCCAAGCCGGCCGGCGCCGCGGCGGCCGGGGCCGACATCGAGCTCGATGACCCGGCGGCGCCGCCCCCGGCGAAGCCCACCGACACAGGGCCGCCCCCCACGGCCGGCCAGATGACCGAGCCCGCGGCCCAGGCGAAGCGCCTGTTCGACGGCGAGAAGTGGCTCGACGCGGCCCTCGGCCTCTACCGCGTCTACAAGGGCGACACCCAAGACGACGAGGGCAACAAGCAGCTCGCCCAGTACCACCTGGCGATCGCCCTCTACCGGCTGAAGTTCTACCAGGCCGCGTACGGCATCTTCAGCGAGATCGCGGACAAGCCGAACCACCTCAAGTTCAACGAGACGCTGCTCTGGCTCTCCAAGCTCGCGACCGACCTGCCCGAGCCGGCGGACATCGTCGAGCGCGTCGGCAAGTACAACGACGCGGCCGTCGACAAGTTCAACAACGCGAACCAGCGCGATCTCTACTGGCAGCTCAACTACCTGCTCGGCCGGTACAAGTACCGCAACCGCCAGTACGCGGACGCGCTGCGCCTCTTCACCAAGGTGAGCCGCGAGTCCAAGTACTACGTGCGCGGCCAGTTCTTCAGCGGCATCTCGAACGTGCAGTTGCGCAAGTCGGTGCCCGCCGTGCAGTCGTTCCAGCGCATCGTCGGCGCCATCGACGAGGGCGTCGAGGGGGTGGACGACGACGCGCGCATGCGCGACCTCGCGTACCTCTCGATGGCGCGCACGTACTACTCGGCGTCCGTCCGGCTCGACGAGGGCGGCTCGCCCACCATCGACTCCACCAAGCTCTCGGCCGCGGTGAAGTACTGGAACAAGGTCGACGTCGGCAGCGAGTACTGGCTCGACTCGCTCTTCGAGGAGTCGTGGGCGTACTTCATGGCCGGCGACTACGCCCACGCGCTCGGCAACATCCACACGCTCCAGGCGCCGTACTTCCCGAACTCGTACTACCCCGAGGCCGAGGTGCTCCGCTCGGTCATCTACTTCGCCAACTGCCAGTACGACGACGCCGAGGTGATCGTCGCGAAGCTGCAGACGAAGTACCAGCCCATCTACGACGAGCTCAACAAGGTCCTCACCCGATTCAAGGGCGACGGCCAAGAAGAGGCCTTCTACAAGTTTCTGAAGGACGTCCGCGACGGCAAGGCCGACCTCCCGCCGCGGATCAAGACCGTCGTGGAGAACGCCCTCTCCGACCGTCAGCTCCTCCGTCATCTCCAGTACGTTCAGCTCCTCGACGACGAGGCCAACCGGTTCAAGAAGGCGCCGGGCACCTTCCGCGACTCTCCCCTCGGCAACGACACCAAAGACGCCCTCCAGCTCGCGCGCGACATCGCCGTCCGCAACGCGGGCACCCTCGCGAAGGAGCGCTACCAGCGCAACCTCGACGAGCTCAACGAGCACCTCCGCGACAGCGCGAAGATCCTCATCGACATCACGTC
>CAZHGG010000512.1:0-5234 GCA_964531755.1 uncultured Polyangiaceae bacterium | reverse complement strand
GGGCTCGGGGCGCGCGCAGGCCCCGAGCGCGAGGCCGACGAGCAGCGCGAGCGCCGCGGGCCGCGCGCCAGGGCGAGGGCTCAGAAGCGGGCCTGGATAGCGGTGCCGATGCCGAGGCGATCGGGGCTCTGGAAGACCCGGAGGGACGCCGTGCCTTCGCTCGGATCACGCACGATGAGCGTGCCGTTGTTGTCCCGCACGTACTGGGCCCACAGGATGACGGCCATGATCTGCGAGACGTCCCAGCGCACGCTGGCGCGGGCCTGCATCACCGGCGTGCGGTCCTTGTTGTAGGGCAAGATCGACTCGTCGCCCTGCTGCCGCACCACGATGGTGCGCGAGGCCTGCACGCCGCCGTCGTTGAACTGCGCGCGGAAGGTAGAGGGGAGCTGCAAGCCGCCGCCGATGCCCGGGGTGAGGTGGAGGGACGGGAAGTGGTAGTCGGCGGTGACGGCGCCGAAGAGCTCGGGGTCGGTCTGCGCCTCCTTGGGGAGGGACACGAACGGGATGAAGCCCGGCACGTTGCGCACCACGAAGTTGAGGTTGCGGTAGATGCCCGTCGCGCTGAGGCGGAGGTAGCCCGCCTTCAGCACGCCCTGGAGCGCGCCGGCGATGGCGAACTGGTCCTTCAGGGCGCCCGCCTGGTCGAAGTCCTTGAGGCGCTGGCCGAGCGCGGAGCCCTCGGCGCTCACGCTCCAGGCCACCTCGCCGGCCTCGTACTTCTCCGGCGCGAAGAGCACCATCGCCTTGTTCGGATCGTTCTTGTAGAGCAAGAAGTCGACCGAGCGGGGCACGGGCATGTTGTTGTGGACGACGATGCGGCTCGAAGCGCCGTACGTGTAGGCCGGTCGACCGCGCACGTCCTCGAGGTCGAAGCGGCCCTGCTGGAAGTAGCCGGCGCCCGCGTCCATACGGAACTGCTTCGTGAAGTCGACGCCCGCGCCGCCGAGGAAGCCGTAGTTGGTCTCGCCCACGCGCACGGTCTCGACGTCGCTCTCGCCGCCGGGTCGCAGCACCTGCTGAGGCTGGACGATGGTGCCGGTCTTGAAGCCCAAGAAGGCGTAGAAGCCGTCGCGGTCGTACTGGACCTTGAGGCCGGGCGCGGCGCCCTGGAGCTTGGGGAAGATCGACTGGTTGATCGACACCGCCGTGCCGCCCCAGGAGATGTCGTAGAGGTAGCCCAGGCGCACACGGTCGGTGTCGAGCGGGAAGAAGACCGCGCTGATGCCCTCCCGGTCCGTCTTGCCGGTCTGGTAGAACATGCGCAGGTACGAGCCGCTGTCGTACAGGGCGGAGTTGAGCGAGCCCGTGCGCGCCGAGAGCGCGCCCAGATCGAAGCGCAACACGAGCGACGCCTCGGTCGTGAGCTTGTCGATGAAGGCGGGCATCTTCTTGTACATCACGAGGTGCGTGAGGTTCTCGCGGCCCGTGAAGCGCGAGTTCAGGTTGTCGAAGAAGAGGCGGTACTGCGAGCGCTCACCGACGTTGAACGTGGGCGACAGTGGGACGAGCTCTCCGGTCTTGTGGAGGAAGTCGTCGTCGCCGAAGGTCCACGTGAGGCGCGTGTCCATGAAGTTGCCGCTGGGGCTCAACGTCGGCGTCCCCGCGGCGCGCGCGCCCGCCGTCCCGGCGATGTCCGGCACAGCCGGCGCGGCGTCGGCGGGCTTGGCGTCGGTCGGCTTGGCGTCGGTCGGCTTCGCGTCCCCCGCCGGCGCGTCGGCGGGCTTGGCGTCGGCGGGCTTGGCGTCGGCGGCCGCGGGGTCGGCCTTCGGCTTTTCACCGTCCGTGGTGGCGGCCGAGGCTCCCGGCGCGGCGCCCTGCGCGGCGGCGTCGCCGGGGGTGAGCACGAGGGCGAGGCAGGCCGGGACGAGGGCGAGGGTCGAGAACAGGCGAAGCGAGCGCATCGAGGGAGACTCCGTGAGAGACCGTGAGGTGGAGCGGGAGAGGCGAGACGGGCCGAGCGAGGTCACTGCGGGTTCTCCTCGGCGAAGGTGCGCGGGAAGACGCAGGCCTTGTCCGAGGGGAGCGGGGGCTTCGTGACGTCGACCACGACGTCGTCGGCGCAGCGGGCCTCGATCGTGAACTGCGAGCCGCCCGAGAAGTAGGTGAGCGTGCCCGTGAACGCGCGGATCTTCTTGCCGCGCAGCTCGTCGGGGCGGAACGACGAGTCGGTGCTGCCGTTCGCCTGGATGTTGGCGATCCGCACGCCGTCGGTGAACACGAGCCGGAACGCGCTGCGCGCCTGGAAGTTCGAGTACTCCGTGCACTCGGTGTTCTTCGAGCAGGTGTCGGAGCAGTCCCCCTCGGGATCGCCCGTCGCGAAGCTGATCTTGCCGTCCTCGTTGAGGTCGCAGTTGGTCGCGTCCTCCGTGAGGAGGTACTTCGGCAGGTTCGGGTTGTCCTTGATCGCGGGGTTGGGCTTCGGGTGCCCGGGGCCGAAGAGCTGAGTGATGCGCACCTCGAGCTTGCCCTCGGACGCCGTGCGCACGAGCGAGCCCGAGAGCTTGAGGAGGTTCGAGATCTGGACCGCGCCGAGGGCGTCGACCACGTCGGTCGGGTCGAGCACCTTCGGCTCGGGCACGCCGCACGGGCGGAGCTTCGGGTTCCACTCCTCGAGCGTCCACGTGGGGAAGCTCACCTGCGTGAAGCCGAAGAACTCGGTCGCCGTGCCACCGTGCGACTTGATGCGGTCGCAGACGCGCATGCGGGGCGGGGCGTTGAAGTTGAACGAAAACACGCTGTTGAAGCCGCGCGTGTCGCTCACGTCGGTCGTGTAGAAGCCGTTGGCCGCGATGCGAGTGACCACCGTGTCGAACTCGAAGGCCTGGGAGCCGTCGGGCAGCTCGTGAAAGCCCGTGTCGAGTCGGATGGGCTGCTTCGGGTAGGCCGTGGAGCCGCCGCCGGAGTTGACGCCGCGCACGTCGGCGATGCGGGGCAGCGCGAAGTACAGGGTGGGGCTCGCCCCTTCGCTGTAGGTGCCCGACTCCTCGGTGTCGTCGTTGGCGAACGCGCACCCCGGATCGGCGGGGAAATCGATGAGGCCGTCGCCGTCGTTGTCGAGGCCGTCGGCGCACTTGGGCGGCGGGTTACGCACAGGGTCGGCGGGCTCGTAGCCGGCGTCTTGGGCGAGGATGTAGGACTCCCCGTAGGCGTTCTCGAGGAGCACCGTGATCTTCGACGCCACGCCGTTCTCGAGCTTCACGCTGCGCCCGCTCACCCCAGCGCCGGAGAGGGACTGCACGTTGCCAGGCTTCGCGTTCACGCGCATCCAGCCGTTGAAGCTCGTGTCGACGGCGCCGTCGGCGCGCAGCGCGGCGATGTTGACGACGAACGGGACGGGGCCGTCGAAGCGGAGCGGCAGCCGCGTGAAGCGCCCCCCCGCGGACGCGGGGTCGACCAGGTCGACCTTGACGCGGGCCTTCGTGTTCAGCGTGCCGAAGCCGGAGGAGCAGTCGTTCGCGCCGAGGCCGAGGCACGCGACCACGGCCAGCGAGAGGGCGCGCGCGCCGCGCGGCCGGGCGCCAGCTCGAGGGTGGACGTCGCGTTGAGGGCGGAGGGGGTTCATCGGCCGATCATCTCCACGCGACCGTCGGAGTAGCTCCCGAGCTTCGCGTCCACGCACGACAAGATCTTGCACTCTTCGCCGGCGAGCGCGCACGCGTTGAGCTTCGTACGGCACTGCTCGCGCTCCTGGTCGCGGACCCCCGCGCATGACTTCTGGTGGAACGCAGCGACGCGGCTGCGGCAGTCGGTGCGCACGCAGCGCCCCGCCCCCGGCGCGCACGCGGCGTCCTTCCGCGAGCGGCAGTAGTTGTCGGGGTCGGAGCTCCCCGTCTCCTCGGCCGTGGCGGCGCAGGCGCACACGAAGCTCGGGTCGCACTCCGCGTCCGTCGCGCACACCTGGAGGCCGTCGCCCCCGTTCGAGGCCTTCCACCCGCAGGGCTTGCCCTGGCGCAGGAAGTCGGTGAGCGCGTCGCGCTGCTGGATCTGCGTGTCGATCTGCGTGGTGTTGCGCTGCAGCGTGCGGAACCCGGAGCCGCCCTGCGCGAGGTAGGTGCTCGTGGCGAGCTCGTACTGGTTCGTGGGCGAGATGCGCGAGAGGCAGAGGCCGTCGGCGCCGCCGCCGCTGCGGTCGCACTGCCCGGGGTGCACGACCCCGTCGCTGCCCTTGCAGTCGTCGTCGAGGCGGCAGCGCTTGTACGTGTCGCCGCTGCGCAGGTGGCCGATGTAGACCTCCTGGGCGCACGCGCCGACGACGCACTTCTTCTGCTGGAGGTCGCACTCCCCGCGCACCGTGATGCAGTCGTCGTCCACGGTGCACGACACGTCGGTCGCGGTCTGGCAGCCGGCGCAGTTCAGGCGGATGCGGGCGCCGGCGATCTGCGCCTGCGTCGTGCAACCTCGAGAGGCCGCGCGGCGGGCGGTGAAGTCGAACATCTCTTGGACCTCGATGCCCGAGAGCTGCATCTTCGAGATCGAGTTGTCGAAGGGGAACACGTTGTACATCTGCTCGATCGTGATCGGACCGGGGCTGATGTCGGCGCGCACGCCGGTGGAGTTCGTGAGCGAGAAGTCGGTCTGCACACCGAGGCGGAGCCACATCGCCGTGGCGACGAGGTTGCCGAGCGGCGAGTCGCCGCCGTTGCCCGAGATGCGCCGCGAGCCCTCCGGGCTGTAGCCGACGAGGATGTCCAGGTCGGCGGCCGTGTCGAGGCCCCGCCGGTAAGGCTGCAGCAGGTCGACGAGGATGGGGTCCTCGGGGACCGAGGCGTCGATGGGGAAGGCCTGGTAGCGGTTCGACAGGAGCTCGTAGCCGTTGACCGGATCGTAGTCGTTCGGGTTGCCGGTGGGGCTCACGGCGGCGGGATCGTTCGAGAGCACCAGGTCGAGGCGCCCCACGTACTTCGCGAAGGCGCCCGAGTGGGCGATGATCACGCGGCGCGGCTTGCACACCCGCTTCGTCTTGTAGGGGTGGAAGTCGGGGTCGTAGTCCCCGAGGGGGCCCTTCAGCGCGGGGTCCGCGTCGTCCTTCGGGGGGTTGCCTGGCGACGGGTCCTGCTTCGGATCCGGCGTCCAGACGAAGCCCGGCTGCGTCGGATCCGACGAGCAGTCGGAGATCTGCTGGGGCGGGTTGATCACCACGTGGTTGTGCCCACCGAGGACCACGTCGATGCCGGTGGTGTTGCGCACCATGCGCTGGTCGACGTCGAGCCCGAGGTGGGTGAGCATCACGA
>CAZHGG010000511.1:0-5240 GCA_964531755.1 uncultured Polyangiaceae bacterium | reverse complement strand
GTGGTGCCACTGGTGCCACGTGATGGACGCCGAGACCTACCACGACCCGCGCGTGGTGGCCGCGCTCGCCAAGGGCTTCGTGGTCACGCGCGTCGACATCGACGAGCGCCCGGACGTGCAAGAGCGCTACGCCGACTACGGCTGGCCGGCGACGATCCTCTTCGCGAAGGATGGGACCGAGCTCGGCGCCTACCGGGGCTTCTTGCCGCCGGAGCGGCTGCTCGAGGCGCTCGACGCGGCCGCTCGTCCCCGCGCGGGGAGCGCGACGGCAGAGAGCAAGGTGGCCGCCCCGCGCGGCGGGCGAGGCGCGCTCACCGCGGCGGACCTCGCGCGCGAGGAGCGCGCGTTGGCGGCGCGCCTCGACGCCTTCTACGACGAGCGCGAGGGCGGCTACGGGACGTTCCAGAAGGCGCCCCTCGGGTGGAACAACGCGTGGCTCCTGCGCGGCGCGCGCGCCGGTGACGCGCGGGCGCGGGCCCGCGCGCTCACGACGCTCGAGAAGCAGTCGGCGCTCCTCGACCCCGTCTGGGGCGGCCTCTACCAGTACTCGGACGGCGCCACGTGGGAGCACCCGCACTACGAGAAGCTGATGACCTTCCAGGCGCCGGCGCTCGAGAACTACGCGGAGGCCTACGCGCTCACGCGCGACCCGAAGATGCTGGCGCGCGCCCGCCTCGAGCGGCGCTACATGAGCGAAATCTTGAGGAAAGACGGGGTTTTTGGCGCGACCCAAGACGCCGATCTGAACGCCCACGAGCCGGGCAAGCCCTACCTCACGGGCCACGAGTACTACGCGCTCGGCGAGGCCGCCCGGCGCGCCGCCGGCCTGCCGCGCGTCGAGCGGCGCGCGTACGCGAAGGAGAACGGGCTCGCGATCGCGGCCTACGTGACCTTCGCCGAGGCCACGGGAGACGCCACGGCGACCGCGGAGGCGCTGGAGACCGCGCGGCGAATCATCGCCTCGCACAGGCTCCCCGAGGGCGGCTTCTCCCACGAGGCGCGCGCGCCCGGCGCCGAGGCGGCGGTGATCTACCTCGCGGACAACGCGCTGCTCGGGCTCGCGCTCGTGCGGCTCTACGAGGTGACCCACGACGCGGCCTTGCTCGAGGCGGCGAGCTCCGCCGCGGCCCGGCTCCTCGCCGACACGTGGGACGACGCGCACGGCGGCTTCTACTCGTCCTCGCGCGATCCGCGCGCCGTGGGCGTCTTTCGGCGGCGCCGCATGCCGCTCGACGAGAACGCCTTCGCGGTGCGCTTCCTCGTGCGCCTCGCGCGCGCCAAGCGTGACCCGGCGCTCGCGGAGATCGTCGGCCGCGCCCTCTTCGCCACGCTGACGCCCGAGAACCTGGACGACCGCGGGCGCATGCTCGGAGAGGTCCTCCTCGCCGTCGCCGAGGCGCGCGAGCTCCTCACCGCGCCGCCCGCGCGCTGATCGTCGGCCCGGCGTCGCCGCGGCAGGAAGTGAGCGCCAATCGCGCGGACTGGGGTTGACGAAGCCACGACCGCGATCCATCGTGACATCGCTGCTGCGGAGAGGTGCCCCCCTCTTCGAAGTTCATATTCGCGGGCCCGGCTGCTCCCCCTTCGCTCGAAGGCAGAGGATCGCAGCGAGGGCAGCCCGCGCGCCTTCTCCGAAGGCCTGCTGAAAGCAGCGTATCTCATGGGCACTTTCGATTTTCTGCGTCCTACCGAGGACGCGGCCTGTCTCCGCGTCGAGAATCCGTCAGGGCTCGACGTCCGCCTGTTCGCCAACCCCGACGTCCCCTTCGAGCGCGAGGCGTTCGAGCAGCTCTTCGAGTTCCTCGACGTCGCGCGCGCGGTCGCCGACGTGCGCGCGGCCGAGCGGCGCGGGGCCCCCGCCTTCTTCGGCGACGCCGCCGCCGGGCTCGACCGCGTCGTGCTCACTCCCGACTTCCACAAGGGCTCCGTCGTGCCCGTGGGCACGGTCGCGGCGGCGCGAAACATGTGCATACCGCAGGCGATCGGCAACGACGTCTGCTGCGGGATGCGCCTGCTCGTCACCGATCTCCCCGCCGAGGCGCTCGAGCCGCACTGGCCGGCCCTCCAGCGGCGCCTTCGAGCGATCTTCTTCGCTGGCGAGCGCGACATCCCGATGTCCCCGCGCCAGCGCGAGGCGGTGCTCCGCGACGGCCTCCCGGGCCTGGTCCGCACCGCGGACGACAACGCCGGCACCGGGATCTGGCGACGCTTCGACAGGCGCGCGGCGGAGGAGGACCTGCATCGCGCGCACGCCGAGGGGCACTTCCCGACCCGGGGCCTCTTCGGTTTCGAGGGCTTCATCGAGTCCTCGGGCAACGTCGACGGGCGCGATCCGCAGATCGGGTGCGTCGGAGGCGGCAACCACTTCGTGGAGCTGCAGCGCGTCGAGGCCCTCTTCGACGGGCACGCCGCGCGCGCCTGGGGCGTGTCGAAGGGCTCGCTCGCGATCATGGTCCACTCGGGCTCGGTCGGACTCGGCCACGCCGTCGGCGGCTATTTCATGGACCGCGCGCGTGAGATCTTCCCGCGGGGCGTGGCCGCGCCGAAGGGCGGGTTCTTCCCGCTCCCGATCGCGGGCCCGCGCGCGGAGGAGGGGCGCTTCTACCTCGACGGGATGGGCAACGCGGCGAACTTTGCCTTCGCCAACCGCCTCTTCCTCGGGCTCATGGCGGTGCGCGCGATCGAGGAGGCGTCCGGGCGGAGCGTGGCCGCGCGCCTCGTCTACGACGCCCCGCACAACCTCGTGTTCCGCGAGGGCGAGCGCTGCCTCCACCGCAAGGGCGCGACGCCCGCCCACGGCCCGGGGGCGCTCGCCTGGCTCGGCGAGCCCGTGATCATCCCCGGCTCGATGGGCGCCTCGAGCTTCCTCCTCGCGGGCTCCGGGCACGACGCGGCGCTCGAGAGCGCGTGCCACGGCGCCGGCCGCGCGCTCTCGCGCGGGCGCGCCTCGCGAGCCCCGCGCGAGGTCTTCGCGCACCACACCGCGTCGCTCCGCATCGTCGGGCCGATCGACCCGCGGTCGCCCGCGCTCGCGCGGCGCCGCGACATCCTGGAGAAGTACGAGCGGCGCGTGATGGAGGAGGCGCCGTACGCCTACAAAGACGTCGAGCCGGTCGTCGAGTCGGTCGAGGCTGCGGGCATCGCGCGCAAGGTGGCGCGCCTCTTCCCTCTCTGCACCGTGAAGGGGTGAGCGCGTCCTTGCTCCAGGCGACCTTCGTACGAGCTCGGTCGCACGACGCGAGCGCGCGGCAGCTCGCGATCGACCCGCGAACACGGGGTGAGCGAGCTGCCGCACGGACGCCGGCGTCAGCCGATGCGCTCGCCCGTCGCCGTGAAGACCTCGAGCGCGCGCAGGTCCTCCACGCGCCCCTCGAAGACCGTCACGCCGTTGACCGTCACGGTCGTGGGGCCGTCGTCCAGGAGCGCTTGCGCCGCCCCCGTGCTCGTCGTTGTCAGCTCGAAGTCCCCCGCTGTGACCTTCTGCCCCGCAGCCCCAACCCCTGCCGCGTCGACGATGCTGAATTTCACAATCCGCCCCATGTGCTCGCTCCTTCTGGCGCTCGGCAGCGACGATGAATTCATCGCTACCGGTCCTCGGCTAGTTTGCGCGGACGCTGCCGGGGCGACCACCCAGCAAATTTCATGGACAGCCAAGGCCGTCTCTTGGTGTCATTCCCACCCCTCGTGCAGCGCCTCAACTACCACCATTTCTTCTATTTCTGGACGGTGGCCCGCGAGGGCTCGGTCGCCCGGGCAGCCCGGCTCCTGCGGCTGACCGAGCCCACGGTCAGCGCCCAGCTGCGGGCGCTCGAGGAGGCGCTGGGTGAGCCCTTGCTCCGCAGGGATGGGCGCACGCTGGGGCTCACGGACGCGGGGCGCCTCGCGCAGCGCTACGCGAACGACATCTTCACGCTGGGGCAGGAGTTTCAGGCGGCGATGGCCGGGGCCTGCGTCAGCAAGGCGGCGCGCTTCGTCGTGGGGATCGCCGACATGGTCCCTCGCCTCATCGCATTTCGACTCCTGGAGCCCGCGCTTCAGCACCCCAAGCCGTTCGTGGTGTCGTGCCTGACTGACACTCCGGCGGGACTGCTCGTCAAGCTCGTCACCCACCAGATCGACGCGGTGATCTCCGACGCGCCCATTGACGCTCAGCGAGACATTCGCCTGCACAACCGCTTGCTCGGCGAGTGCGGAGTGAGCATCTTCGGTGCGAAGGAGTTCGTCGCGGCGCTGCGCCCGAAGTTCCCAAGGAGCCTGGCCGGTGCGCCGTTCCTCCTCCCCGCGGAGGGCACCGCGATGCGCCGCTCGCTCGACGCGTGGTTCGCGACGGAGGCGGTCCGACCCGAGTCGCGGGGCGAGTTCACCGACAGCGCGCTGCTCAAGACCTTTGGCCGCGCGGGCGTCGGGGTGTTCGCCGCCCCGACCGCGATCGAGCGCGAGGTTTGTCGCGAGTTCCGCGTCCGCGTCATCGGGCGCGTCGAGGCGATCCGTGAGCGCTTCTACGTCGTCTCGGCGAGCCGCAAGGCAGCGCACCCCGCCGTAGCCGCCATTTCGCACTCCGCGCGTCACCGGCTGTTCGGCTGACCCCACAACTCAGCTCGGCGCCGGGGCGACGCTCACGAATCCGGCGCGCGGGACGGGATTGGCAAAGATCCGCGCCCCTCGTATGCTCGACCCGCCGTGGACGCGGAGACCCAACGACTCGACGAGGAGGCTCGCGCGCGCGCGGCCACGGGGAGCCCGGGCGCCTCGCGCTTGTCCTTGCTCGTGTATCACCCCGGTGGGGCGCAGGCGATCGAGCTCGAGACCGGCCGCGCGGTGGTGGTCGGGCGCGGCGACTCGCCGGCGGGCGCCCTACGAGACGCGACGCTCTCTCGAAAGCACGCGCGCTTCACGCGGGGGGCTGGCACCGACGTCGAGTGCGAGGACCTCGGCGCCAGCAACGGCACCTGGTTTCGCGGCCGGCGCGTCACGAAGGTCGTGCTCGCGCCGGGCGACGAGGTGCGGCTCGGCGCGGTCGTCGTCGAGGTCCACGCGCGCGCCGCGTCGGCGGTGGGCGCCGCCGCTCCCCCGGCGGAGGACCTCGGGCGGCCGGTGCTCGCGAGCGCCGCCATTCGCGCCGTGTTCGCCGAGCTCGCGCGGGCGGCCCCCTCCGCGATCCCGGTGCTCCTCCAGGGCGAGACGGGCGTCGGCAAGGAGGTGGCGGCGCGCGCGCTCCACGCGGGCGGGCCGCGTGCCGC
>CAZHGG010000510.1:0-5246 GCA_964531755.1 uncultured Polyangiaceae bacterium | reverse complement strand
GAAGGCTCCGAGCCGGCGAGGCGCGCGTCATCCCGGTGTCGCTGATGGGTCACGGCCCGATGGCTGAGGCCGCGCCGCCGCCCCGCGCGCGTCGTGGCCGCGCAGCGGGCGCGGAACGCCCAGAGAGCACGACGGCGACGACGAGTGCGGGCCCGCAGGTCGCGGGTGCGAGAGCTCGCTCCGCGGCGCGCCACCGCTCTCCACCGCCGTGAGCGCGGCGACGACGTCCTTAGACGGATTCGCGGCGTTCGACTACTTGCCCTTCTTCTTGGCCGGTCCCTGCTCGTCGCCCTCGTCGCCCTCGTCGCCCTGGTCGGCGCCACTTTTCGTCTTCAGCGTCTCGGCCATCTTGCAAGCCCACTGTTCGCCCGCACCGCACGCCTCAAGGCAGGCGGCTATCTGCTCTACGCCCGACCGCCGCCCCCCGCGGCATCGCTTGGCGGGCGTATCCGTGAGCGAAACAAGCAGGACCATCAGCACGCCCACGCCAAAAATTGCGACCCAGCCGAGTCCAATCATCTTCCACATTTGCTTGTCCGCCGACACGAGGGCTTTCCTACGCGCCTCCAGGATCGCCATCAGGGAGGCGGCGGCCTCGAGGTCGACGGCGGTCGCGTCGCGGTGACTTCGCAGCGCTCCCGTGAGCGCCTCTCCACGATTGGCTAGAGCGCTAATCAGCGGAGAGACGCGACCCGAGTTGTCCGCGGTCGCGGTGGGCGCACCAACGGTGCAAGCGGTGAGCGCCGCCATGAGCGCCGGCACCGTCGTCGGCACGAAGGCCGTCGACCAGAAAGCCGCCTGCAGTGCTTCGTTCGTCGGTTGATTACTGAGCGAAACCACCTCGAGCGCCGGCCTCTTGGCGGAGCCGAGCTGCCGGGCAACCTCTGCTTGCTCACGCACCATCGCCAGTTCGTCGTCAACGCTCGCCGGGGCCCGCTGGGCCAGGCCGCAGTACTGACAGGCCATCTGCGCGGAGCTCACCGGCGCACGACACCCTCTGCATTGATCATTCATGGACACACCCCTTGACTCTAGCCACGAGCGTCGACGGCCTCGTTGAAGGAGACATCAAAGACCTGTCCCGGATCGCTGACCTGCGCGAAGATCGCCGGAGCGTCTCGGAAGCCAAAGCTGTCCCACAACGCCCGCTGTGCCTCGGTTAGGCAATTGGCGAGCGCAGACATGTGGGCGAGAGCATAGTAACTCCCACCGGGAGCCTCTATCGGCAGCGGGCCGACCGGCGCTCCGAGCGCCGCGGCAAGGAGGTCACGAACGCGCGCCATGGAAGCAGCTTTGCGCATCGCCAGGACCTTCACCCACCGATAGTACGGATACTCAGGCGGTGGATCCCGACGAGGAACCGAAAGGTCGAGAGCGCTCGCGACGGCAACGAGGTGTGTCGGATGCCCGTGTTGGGTAAGCACGACGAGCGGCGGTCGATGCGCGACATCGAGGCCTGGATTGTGGGCTGCGCTGGTAACGGCTACGTAGCTCCCAATGCCAGCGTGTGCGCCCAAGGGGCCCGCGCCGTGCCGCCATCCACCCGAGTCTTGATACCAGGCTCCTGCGACGTCTGGCGGCGACTCTCCGAGGTACACGTTCACCGCAGGGGCCCCGCCGGCGTTGATCGGCTTCAGAAATCCAATATCTTTCGCAGTGAATCGAATCTTCATGTTCGCTTCCTAGAGTCTACGAGGTCGCTGCCCGACAGTTCGAGCCGCTCAGACCCCAAAGAACGGTGGTGGTCCACCGGTTGGCGGCGCGCCAAAGCCTCCAAAGGGCGGTGGCCCCGCAGGCGCGAGCAGCGCAGCCAGCTCGGGCACTTCCGACGCCGGCAGCCAGCTCGGCAGCCCGTCACGCCACACAGGAGTGTCGAGACGAAGCTGGCCGTTGACCGCCGCCTGCCGCATTTGTTCGAAAGGCATCGGGCCATGTTGTTGACCGTTGAGCCGCACGTGGTAACTGTGCGCTGGCGCGGCGCCGAAGCCACCGAAGGGGGGGGCGCCGGTCGTCGGCGGGGGTTGGTTTGGTATCTGCTGCGCGCTGAGTTGGCCGAGGGCCTGCCCCACCGCCAGCCCCGCACCCATTCCCGCGAACGCGCCTCCGATACCTGGATTCTGTGCTCCGGCTTGGATGGCGTCGAAGGTCCGCTCCTGCGAGTAGTTCGTGCCCTCGATCTTTCGTCGCGCCGCGCTCGCCTTGGCCCGTTTGAGCTCGAGCACCCCGGGATCGTCGTCTGGAAACGAGATCGACATGATGCGAAATAGTTCCACGCTTAGCCCGAAGCGTTCGTAGTGCGGCGCGATCTCACGCTGGACTTCCTCGGAGAGCGTGATTAGCTCGGCCTCAATCTGAAGAATCGGGATCTGGCGACTGACGATCGCCTTGGCGATGCCCGCCTTGAGCTGGGCCACGAGTACGCCCTTGAAGTACTCGAGCACGCTGCGCGTCGTGAACGAACGAAGGGTACCTACGAGCGTGCCTACAAACTGCCCCGGGTCGCGGATGTGAACGCCCATTTGCCCGAACGCGGAGACGGGGACGATGAGGCCGTACTGTGGGTCTTCAAGTTGGATGGGCGTCGGAGTACCCCACTTTAGGTCCAATGGAATGGTGCGATTCACGAACCAGACCTCGGCCGCGAAGGGAGACTTGCCGCCAAATGGCAAGTTCACCAGTCGATTCAGCAGCGGGATGTTCTTCGTGTCGAGCGTGTGGCGCCCCGGGCCAAAGTCGTCGAAGCGCCGGCCGTCTTTGAATAGAATGGCGACCTGGCTCTCGTTCACGATGAGCTGCGTGAACGTGGAGAGCTCACTGTTCGGAAACTTCCAGGCGAGCTGGTCCGCGCCCGCCTCCCACTTCACGACATCAACCAGCGCCATCGCAATCCCCTCCTCGGCGCGCTGCGCCGACGACGACCATGACAGAGAGAGAGAGAGAGAGCAAGGGTCGGGCCACGCGGCTCGCCACGAGCAGGCCACGCTGCAGCTAGAGTACCATGCGGCCGGGACCGTCCAGCTCTGGGACCACAGCCTCGGTCGCCGCGACGGCGCCGATCCGCTCTCCAACATCCGCGACGCCGCCGCGGGCCGCGCCGCGCACACGAGCTGCTACGGCACGGCGCCGTGCACGACCGTGCGCCTCTCCTCCGCGCTCGTCACGGGCCTCGCCGCGCTCCGGAGCCGCTACGGCTTTCGGTACTTCGTCACGGCGATCGCCGGGGCGTCGCACTCCTCGGGCTCGTACCACTACGCCGGTCGCGCCGTCGACGTGGGGGAGATCGACGGCGTCAACATCGCCGGGAACACGGCCCTCACGCGGCGGTTCATGGCCGCCTGCACCGCGCTCGGCGCGATCGAGGTGCTCGGCCCGAGCAACCGCGACGACCACCAAGATCATATCCACTGCGCGTGGTGAGCAGTGCTCGTCAGTGAGCTTCCCCCGGGCGAACGGGACGCCTCCTGCGCGGCGACGATGGTGCGACGCTGAAGGTCACCCAGCACGCGCCGCTCCACTGCTCGCTCATTCGCCTCGCCCGCCGCGCCGGCGTGAAAGTCGTAGAGCTGAGGCCCGCGTGTGCGTGTGCGTGCGCCGCACTCCGTGGAGCCATCGCGGCACATCCACGCCCGCCTCCTTGCCCTCCGTCCCGGGCCGCGACCAACGCGCACACGCCGCGCCAACGCCCCCCTCTCCGCGCTCTCCACCCACGTCGGCGTCGTCACGGCGTCTGCGCTCGGGGGTCGAGGCCCGGGACTCCGGGCAAGGAGGCTCTACTCATGCGATTCGCCCATCACAAACTCGACGCGTTCCACGTGGCCCGCTCCGCACTCTGCGCGGGGGACACCCTCGTCAAGAAGCTCCCCCGGGGATACGCCACCCTCGGGGACCAGCTTCGCCGCGCGCTCCTCGGCACCTATCTCCAGCTCACGGAGGCTGCCGCACGCGACGGAAACGACCGCCGCCAGAGGTTTCGGTGCGCCCGCGCCGAGTGCAACGAAGCGGCAGCGGCCGTCGAGGCTACGGTGGCCCTCGGGCTCGTAGCCGAGTCCGAGGGGCAGGAGCTCCTCGTGTCGCTCGATCGCCTGGCGGCCATGCTCACCAGGCTCGGCGGCTGGGGGCGCTGAGCGGCCCGGCGCGGGCCTTCGCGGGGCCCGCGCCGCCCGCTTGCAGCGTCACGGCTGGAGAGAGGGAGCGCGAACCAAGGCCTGAGGCCCGCGTGTGCGTGTGCGGCTGCGAGCGCGGCTGAGGCCGCGGCCTGCGGGAGGCGTGCGCGTGCGTGTCCACGTGCCGGACCGGAGATCGTGTTCCACGACGCGCTGCCCCCAACCGCAGCCGCGTACGCAGCGGCGAGCCCCGCACGCGAACCCCAGCCGCACTCGCAGCCGCGAGCCCCAAGCCCCAGCCGCACTCGCAGCCGCGCACGCGCACGCACACGAGCACGCGAGCCAGCTCCCACACGAGCCCTCGTCAGCCCTCGCCGCAGCGCATGTAGTCGAGGCCGAACACGTCGACCTTGTTGACCGAGCGCCCCAGCAAGAGCCGCGCGCACTCTTGCACGCCCTCGGTGATTGCCGGGTGCGGGTGCACGCAGTGGTCGATGTCCTCGATCGTGGCGCCCTGATCGATGAGGAACGCGATGCCTTGGATCGTGCTGGACGCCTGCGGCCCCACGACGCGGAGCCCGAGCACGCGACCGGGCGTGTCGCGCGAGGCGAGGAGCTTGATGAAGCCGTCGGTGCTGCGCATGGCGATGTTGCGGCAGATGAGCCGGTTGTGGAGCACGCTCACGCGGTACGGCACGCCGCGGCGCTGCGCCTGGGTCTCGTTCAGGCCCACCGCCGCCACCTCGGGGCGGAGGAAATAGATCGCGGAGAGCGCCTCGTAGCGCAGCGGCATGGGGTCGAGGCCGAACATGCGCTCGACCGCGTGGCGCCCCTCGAGCTCTGCCACGTTGACGAGCGCGACGTCCATCGTGGTGTCGCCCGCCGCGTAGATGTGCGGCACCGACACCGAGCGCGTGCCCTCGACCGCGACGCCGCCGTGTTTCTCTAGAGTGACGCCGATCGCCTCGAGCCCGAGGTCTGCAGTGTTCGGCGCGCGGCCCACGGAGATGAGCGCGCGCTCCACCTTGAGCCGCTCCTCCTGACCCGTGGGGCCCGCGATCACGTACTCGACGTGATCGTCGACGAGCGCGAGCGACACGAGGCGCGACTCGCGGTGGACCGTGATGCCCATCTTCGCGAACG
>CAZHGG010000509.1:0-5251 GCA_964531755.1 uncultured Polyangiaceae bacterium | reverse complement strand
GCTCCTCGATCGCGAGGCTCCACGTGTGCTCGAGCGGCGACGGCGCGGCGAAGAGATCCCAGTAGCTCTTGTTCGTGAAGATCGCGCGCCAGTTCGCCACGTACCCGAGCGTCGCGAGGGCGTCGCGGCGCACGCCGGCGAGCTCGCCGTGCTTGGCCCAGAGCGCGCAGTAGAGGCCGATCGCAGGCATGAGCGCGAGCACCGCCGGCAGGAGCCGCCGCGCGCGCCGCACCCAGAAGGGGCCGAGCGCCACCGCCCCGGTGCGCGCGTGCTCCGCCACGAGCAGGCTCGTGATGAGGTACCCCGACAGCACGAAGAAGAGATCGACGCCCAGGTAGCCGCCGGGCAGCGCGCCCTCGGAGTGAAAGAACAACACGCCGAGCACGGCGGCGCCGCGCAAGCCGTCGAGCGCCGGGACGTGGGGGATGCCCCCGTGCTTCGGGGCAGGGCTGGCCGTTCCCACGGCCGGGTTCCTACCCCATCGGGCGCCCGTCGCGGCGCGAAATCGCGGCGATCGCGGACGACCCCCTCCTCCGCCGCGCGGCGGAGCCCGAGGGGCCGCAGCGCCTGGGCTTCGTCCCACGCCCAAGCGGGCAGATGGCGCGGGGCTCGCCGCCGCGCGCGCGTGTCACGCAAGCGTCGCGTCGTCGGCGCGAAAGGTGGGGTAGCATGCGCGCATGTCGGTCCTCTCCCGCCTTACTCGGTCGACTCGCAACGCGCTCGAGCTCGTCCGGCTCGGCAAGCTCGGGCCCGAGTACAGCGCGCCCTACGACGTCGTGGACGAGGGGCCCCACCACAAGCTGCGGCGCTACGCGACCCGCGTGGGCACGCCGCTCGCGAGCTCGCCGTCTGGCGCGGGCGGCTCGCCGGGCCCCTCCGTGCTGCTCGTGCCGCCGCTCATGGTCGCCTCGGAGATCTACGACATCGAGGCGGATCTCTCGGCCGTGGCGGCGCTCGGCAGGGCGGGCATCACGCCGTACCTGGTCGATTTCGGCGCGCCCGAGCGCAGCGCCGACGGGATGCTCCGGAATTTGACCGACCACGTGAAGGCCGTCGCGCGGAGCATCGAGCGCGTGTGCGAGCTCGAGGGCCGCGACACGCACGTCGTCGGCTACTCGCAGGGCGGCATGTTCGCCTACCAGGCCGCCGCGTACGTGCGCTCGCGCGGCGTGAAGAGCATCGTCACCTTCGGCAGCCCCGTCGACATCCACAAGAACCTGCCCGCGCAGGTGCGCGGCGACGCGATGGCGGCCTTCGCCCAGTTCATCGAGCCGGCGCTCACCGGTCTCGTCGATCGCATCGGCGCGCTGCCGGGCAAGCTCACGAGCACGGGCTTCAAGGTCCTCTCCACGAAGAAGGAGATCCAGCAGCGCTTCGAGTTTCTCGCCAAGCTCCACGATCGCAACGCGCTCGTGCGGCGCGAGGCGCGCCGGCGCTTCCTCGGCGGCGAGGGGTTCGTCGCGTGGCCTGGGCCCGCGCTGCGCGATTTCGTGGACGAGTTCATCGTCCACAACCGCATGATCTCGGGCGGCTTCCTCATCGACGGCCGCACCGTGACGCTGGCCGACATCGTGTGCCCCATCTTGTGCTTCGTCGGCACGAACGACGAGATCGCGCGGGCCCAGGCGGTCCGCGCGATCGTGAAGGCGGCGCCCGAGGCGAGCGTCACGTTCGTCTCCATCGAGGCGGGGCACTTCGGCCTCGTCGTCGGCTCGCGGGCCATGACGGTCTCGTGGCCCACGGTGGCCGAGTGGGTCGCGCACCGCGAGGGCGTGGGGCCCACGCCGCGCGCCGTCGCCGCGAAGACCGAGCCGGCCGCGGAGGGCGGGATGGACGCGGAGCTCGACCTGCTCGCGGCCGCCGTGTCGAAGACCGCGCGGCGCCTCTGGAGGCGCATCGGTGACGTGTCGTCGTCGGCGGCCGACGCGCTCGACGGCGTGCGCTACCAGGAGCCCCACCTCCGCGCGCTCGAGGAGGTGCGGGCCGACACGGTGACGAACCCCTCGCGGTGGCTCGCGTCGGCGGCGAAGGCGAGCCCCCAGGGCACGTTCTTCCTCTTCCGGGACCGCGCGTTCACCTACGAGCAGGCCGACGTGCGGGTCACCCATGTCGTCAAGGGACTTTACCAATCGGGCGTGCGCCCGGGCGATCGCGTGCTCGTCGTGATGGAGTCGCGGCCGAGCTACCTGTCGCTCGCGACGGCGCTCATCCGCCTCGGCGCGGTCCCCGTGCTCGCCCCTCCCGACGCGGCGCCCGCCGAGATCGGCCGCGCCGCGGCGCGGTCGGACTGCCGCTTCTTCGCCGCCGATCCGCGCAACCTCGCCGTCGTGTTGAAGGCGGCCGGCCCCGCGGCGAAGGTGCTCGTGCTTGGCGGGACCGAGCGCGGCGCGCCGCGCACGTTCGACCCGCGCGCGCTCGACATGGAGGCCATCGACCCCGCGAGGGTGACCCTCCCGAGCGAGCTGCGGCTCGACGCGGGGCGCGCGCACGACCTCGGCGCGATCCTGCTCCGCCCCGCCGACAGCGGCGAGCTGCGGGCGGCGCCCGTGACGTTCCACAGGTGGGCGCTCTCCGCGCACGGCGCCGCCGCCGCGTGCACGCTCAAGCCCGCCGACACGGTGTACTCGTGCATCCCGCTGCACCACCCGGCGGCGATCCTCGTCGCGGTGGGCGCCGCGCTCGTCGCGGGCGCGCGGCTGGCCCTCGGCGCGCCCTTCTCGCCCGAGACGTTCTTCTCGGAGGTCCGCCGCTACGGGGCCACGGTGGTCTTCTACGCCGGCGAGATGTTGCGGCCGCTGGTGCACACGCCGCCCAAGCGCGGCGATCGCACGCTGCCCGTGCGCATGGTGGCGGGCAGCGGCATGCGGCCGGACCTCTGGGAGAAGCTCGAGGAGCGCTTCAACGTGGGCGTCCTCGAGTTCTACGCCTCCACCACGCAGCGCGCCGTGCTCGCGAACGCGTCCGGCGAGAAGCTCGGCGCGGTGGGGCGCCCCCTGCCGGGCAGCGCCGAGCTCGCCGTGGTCAAGGTCGACCTCGCCACCGGCGAGCTGCTGCGCGGCGTCGACGGTCACCTCGTGCGGGCGCTGTCGGGGGAGCCCGGCCTGCTCGCGATGCGGCAGCCCGCCGAGGAGCACGGCGAGATCGAGGCGAACGTCGTGCGCGCCGCGTTCGGCAACGAGCCCTGGGTGGTCAGCTCCGACGTGGTCCGCGAGGACAGCGCGGGCGACGTGTGGTTCGTGGACTCGAGGTCGGGCTTCGTCGCGACCCACGGCGGCGCCGTGTCGCTGCGCGCCGTGGAGGACGCGCTCTACGCGCTGCCCGAGATCGAGCTCGCGTGCGCCTTCGCCGCGGAGGGCGCCGGCGCGGAGCGCGTGGTCCACGCGGCCTTCCTGTCGTCGGCCGAGGTCAGCGGCGCGCGCCTCGACGCGGCGATGTCGCGCCTGCCCGCGCACGCGCGTCCGCGCGTCGTCGCGCACGTGCCGCGCATGCCCCTCACCGACGGCTACCGGCCGAAGCGCCGCACGGTGGCGTTCGAGGCCGCCGTGGCGCAGGTGCTCTTCCGCCTCGGCCCTGCGGGCTACGAGCTCGCGCCGGAGGCCGCGGTGCCGCTGGAGTCCACCGCGTCGCTCGAGGGCTGACGCGTCGCACGGGCGCCCTGCCCGCTGGTCAGCTCTTCTTGATGATGCCCGCGAGCAGGAGGCCGCCGCCCACGAGCCCCGGCAGGCCCGCGAGGAGGATGACCACCGCGCCCACCGGCTGGGCCTCGCGCATGCGCCGGTTGCTCGCCCCGATGCCGAAGAGCACCCCGCCGAGCAGCAGGAGGAGCACGGCGACGCCGCAGCCCACGCCGCCGCCAACGAGGAGCCCCGTGCCCCCCTTTGCGGGCGCGCCGGCCGGACCTTGGGGTGGGTAGTAGGGCGGCTGGCCCTGCGGTGGAGGCGGATACCCGTGAGGAGGCTGCATGGTGCGAGGCTTTCACCTCGGCTGTCGGCGGTCAACGCGCCGGGGCTTCGTCGGATGCGCGGCGGGCTGCCCGTGTACAATCGGGCCCATGCTCGAGCCGGGCACCCTCGTCGGCGGCGACTACCTCGTGGAGCGCAGGCTCTCCGAGGGCGGGATGGGTGCGGTCTACGTGGCCGAGCAGGTGTCGACTGGGGCGAAGCGCGCGCTCAAGGTCATCCGGGCCGAGCTCGTGAGCCAGCCGAAGCTGCGGGCGCGGTTCGCGCAGGAGGCGAAGGTCACCTCGCGCATCGCGAGCGACCACGTCGTCGCGGTCGTCGCGGCGGGCATCGACCCCGAGCTCGAAGCGCCGTGGCTCGCGATGGAGCTGCTCACCGGGCAGACCCTGCTCGCGCTGGTCGAGGCGCGGGGCGCGCTCCCCTTCGAGCTCGCGCTCGAGATCTTGCGCCAGCTCGCCCACGCGATCGACGCGGCCCACGCCGCCGGCGTGGTGCACCGGGACCTGAAGCCGGAGAACATCTTCCTGGCGGAGTCGCGGCGCACGGGGTCGCCGTTCTTCGTCAAGGTGCTTGACTTTGGGATCGCCCACATCGTCCGCGAGGCGCAGATCACCCGCACGGACGCGATCGGCACCCCCCTCTGGATGTCGCCCGAGCAGGCCGGCGCCGTCGAGGACATCGGGCCCGGGACCGACGTCTGGGCGCTCGGGCTCATCGTGTTCTATCTGCTGACGGGGCGCCCGTATTGGCTGTGCGCGCGGGAGCCCGAGTGCAGCGCGCTCAGCTTGGTGAAGGAGGTGTGCCTCGAGCCGCTCGCGCCCGCCCGCGAGCGCGCGGGGCAGATCGGCTTCGACGGGCCGCTCCCCGAGGCGTTCGACGCGTGGTTCTCTCGGTGCGTGTGCCGGGAGATGGCAGGGCGGTTCCCCTCCGCTGGCGTCGCGATCTCCGCGCTCGCGGAGGCCTTCGGCGCGCCGCCGGTCGAGCAGCCGTCGCGCGATCTCATCGACGCGCTGGCGGGCGCGGGCTCTGGCGAGGTCGACGTGGCGCACGCGCCGACCGAGCTCGTCCCGAGCACCGCGCGCTCGCGGCTCGCGCCGACCGGGAGCGGCGAGCCCAAGGCCGCGCGCGCCGTCGTGGTCGAGAGCGCGCCGCTGCCGACCACCGAGACGCCGGCCCAGACGTCGGGCGTCTCGGTCACCAAGCCCGAGCCCGGCGCGCCGGGTCGCCGCGCCCCTCCGCGGGCGCTCGCGTTCGTGGTCCTCGCGCTCGCGCTCCTCGGCGGCGGCCTCGCG
>CAZHGG010000508.1:0-5257 GCA_964531755.1 uncultured Polyangiaceae bacterium | reverse complement strand
AAACCGGGTTGGTTCCCGTGGGGTAGTCGACCTTCGGGGCGAACGTCCCCGTCCCGCTGTTCACCAGCACGCTCACCGTGTTGCTGTTGGAGTTCGCCACCACGAGGTCGAGCTTGCCGTCCCCGTTCACGTCTCCCACCACCACCGACCACGGCGAGCTTCCCGTGGGGTAGTCGACCTTCGGGGCGAACGTCCCCGACCCGCTGTTCACCAGCACGCTCACCGTGTTGCTGTAGTGGTTCGCCACCACGAGGTCGGGCTTACCGTCCCCGTCCACATCTCCCAACGCCACCGAAGTCGGACTGCTCTCCGCGGGGTAGTCGACCTTCGGGGCGAACGTCCCCGTCCCACTGTTCACGACCACGCTCACCGTGTTGCTGTCGTGGTTGGCCACCACGAGGTCGAGCTTGCCGTCCCCGTTCACGTCTCCCACCGCCACCGAACGTGGGTCGGTTCCCACCTCCACCAGCGGCGGCCCCGGAAACCCCAACACGGTCGAACACGCGCGACAACGCCCCGCCGCGCAGCTCGACGTGGCACGGCAGGACTTCCCGCAGGCTCCGCAGTTGGCCTTGTCCACGGTCGTGTTCGCGCAGTACGCCGCCGCCCCCGCGGGTCTGCACTCAGTCTCCGCGCCGCAGCTCAGCGCAGCGTCCGGGCGCCCCGTGTCCTCCGTCACGGCGTCGTTTCGAGCGTCGCGTCCTGCGTCCGCGGCGCCCCCATCCGGCGCGGGCGCATCGGCCTCCCTCGCGACGCTCGCGTCCACGTCGCCGCCGTCCACGGGGTCCCCGGCGGTGCCCCCGGAGTCACCGCCGCAAGCCCCTGCGAACGCCACGAAGAGCAGCGCGGTCACCACCAGCGCGAGCCACCGACTCGAAGAAGAACGCCCCATCCCACGAGCCTACGCCCCTTCGCGGCTCACGGTCCCCTCCCGTTTTGCCGTTCGGCCAGCCGCGCGACGGCACACGACGTGGTTTCCACGAGAGCCCGGGCGAGTCGATCCGGGCCCACCCGCCTCGCCGAGATCGGGACCGCGGGCACCTGCACGCTCGTGCCGCACGGGCCCGTGGAGGCGGTGGAGGAACCGCTCTACCTCAGGACGACCCACGCCTGGTACCGCAGCGGCACCCAGGTGCGGCGGGTGCTGAAGTAGCGAGTCGCGACTTCAGTCACCAGCCCTTGAGCCGCTGGACGAGCTCCGCGAGCTGCCGCCCCATCTTCTCGTGGGTCTCCACGGTCGGGTGCCAGTCCTCACCGTACGGTGCGCTCTGGAGCGGGAACGAGATGAAGTGCACGTCGGCGTCGCCCGCGCTCTTCCTTGCGTCGATCGCGGCCTGGACCGCGCCGGTGGCCGTTGTCAGCGCACGAACACCTACGGGGTAGTTGTCCGACATGACCGGCCCGAGCGCCGCCACCAGGGGGACGCCAGGGTAGTGCCCTCGCAAGGTCTTGAGAAACTCGACCTACGCCGCCCGGAATCGCTCGCCGCTCGGCCCGGGGTCTGCTCCACCCGCCGAGGGCGAGAAATCGTTGGTGCCCAGGTTCACGACCACCAGGTCGGGGGGTGACCGGCGCACGTCCCACAGCGGCGAGGCCTCGTCGGGCAGGACCCGCAGATAGAGCTCTGGCAGCGTCGGGCCAGGGGCCGCCTGGCAGTTCCTCCACAGGCCCTTCCCGGAGTACGCAACAGCGACGTATTCGGCCGACAAGAGCTGCGCGGCGACCGCCCCGTAGGTCAGTCGAGCGTTGGTGTTCTTCGTCGTGTAGTGGAAGTCGTCTGGCGTCGAGGTGCGCTTCAAGTTGCCATACCCACACGTCACCGAGTCGCCGATGACCTCGATCCTCCGGCCAGAGACCAGGACGGGCTTCAGGGTCTCGCCGCTACGAACGCGGAGACCGAGAAATTCGCCCTGCCCGACCCCGCGGCTCTCGATCCGCCGCCAGATCTCGAGCGAGTGTTCGCCTGGGCCCAAGTCGCGACCGATCGAGTAGACCTCTTTCTGACCAGTGACGAGGAGCTGCTGGGGCACGCCGTCGACGAGGGCCTCGTACCAGCTGCCCTGCTCTTCGCCTCCTTCCACGGAGTCCCTCAGCTTGACGTCGATGGCGCTCCCAGTGAAGCGCGCCTTCACGGACACCGCCGGATACGAGAAGCGTGGCGCGCTCGGGCGACAGTCGACCCGCCCCACGTAGCGAATCAGCGGATGATTCGGCGGGAGGTCGACCATCCCGTCCGCGGCGGCCGCGCTCGGCAGCACGTCTCCGCTGAAGGCGCAGGCGTCGGGGTGGACGCCGAGCACCACGGGCGCCGGGCTGGTCGGCTTCGCGCGGGGCGTGGTGTCGTCGGACGGCGGATCGCCGCCGCTGCACGCATTGAGAAGGAGGAATGCGGGCCAGAGCGGGATGACACGTTTCATGTTCGGAGCTCTCCGTGAGGCGGGCCACCGGGCCTGGACGCCTCTCGTGCCTAAGAGCAACTCCGGTGCCATCCGTCGGAGCGCGCGGCATCTACGCGCGCCACTCGCGACCCGGCCTCGCCATGCCTCCCTATCCGATGCGAGGGGCCGCGAAGGCCTTGCCACGCGAGATACCTCGCGCGCGGAGCGCGCAGTGTGCTGCTCGGCGCGCGACCATGCGTGCACCGGGCTGCACACGGTTCGGCGCGAGTGTCCGCTGTGCGCCAACAGCGGGCGATAGGGCGCCGGGCGGTGGTTCACGGTGAGTCATCGGGAGTCGGGGCGGCGCAACCTGCCGAGGTGGCCGTCAGCGACGAGGCGCCCTCGGCTTGCCCTTCGGCCAAGGTCTCAGGGAGCACGACCCCATGACTCTCCAGGAGCCGAGCGCGCACGAGCTCTGGGTGCCCGAGGCGCCACGAGGGGCGGCGAGCGGCGAGCTCGAGGGAGCGGGCGTGGACGGCGTCGCGTTCCGCCCATCGGATTCTCTCGCTGCGCGCTCGCCCAGATAGGGAACGCGGCGCGCTCTCGGTCTCGCTTGTCCCGCTTGCGCGGCCCTGAGTCGAGCGCGACTATCGCTGGGACGGCTGCGACGGGACCGGCTTCGCGGCGGACGGGCCGCTGTCGTTCACCCAGCCAGCGCCCCACACTTCCTTGTAGATCGCCTGCTTGCCGCAGCCGCGCACGCCCACGGCGCCATCGCCGAGCTCGGTGACCTGGAGCTGCTCCTTCGGGCACTGAAGCTCGTAGGCGGCGCGGGGCATTCCGCGATCCATGAAGCTCCCCATGGTGGACGTGTACACGCCGCAGGCGATGAGGAACGAGCTCGCGAGGAGCGCGAGCACCCGAGGGCGCGCCGCGCGCAAATCCGTCTCGAAGCTGGCTGTCACCTCACCGTTCTCGCACAGGTCGCGCCTGGGATCGAGCGGGTCGAGGGGCGTGCGTCGGGGGGCTCGTCGGTCCGCGGGGCGACGGCTACGTTGGGCGGCATGAGCGGCATGGGCGGACAGGCGAGAGGGCTCGGGGTGGCGTTGGCGGTCGTGGCGGTGATCGGGTGTCGCTCGAGGAGCGAGGGGCCGTCGCCTGCGGCGAGCGCGGGGCCCTCGGCGTCGGCCTCACCCTCGCCTGCGCCGCTCGCGCTCGACGATCTCCCGTCCGCCGTGCCCGAAGCGCGCTGCACCCGCCGCGACGGCGTCAAGGTGAGCGCCGCGCTCGAGGCGTCGCTCGCGGCGCTGCCGACGCCGATCCCGGAGAGGGCGCGCAGGCGCTTCGGCTTCGAGTGCGCGAACAAGCCGGCGGTGCTCGTGGCCATCGACTACGGCGACGAGGCGCTCGCGAGGCGCGCGAGCCTCCACTACGCGCACCTGTTCCTCCTGCCGGCCGACCCGAGCGCGACGCCCGCCCTCCCGCAGGGCGACCTGGTGCGCCGAGGCTCCGTGGTCGCGATCGTCGCCGGCGAAGGGAGCGCGATAGGTCTCGCCCTCCGCGACGCGCGCGGCTTCGGGAACGCCGTCGCCGGCTACCCTCGCGGAGGCCGCGGGGGCGCCAGCGCGCTGCCCTTCGTCTCCAAGCCCGGCGCGTTCACCGCCGTGCGACAGGCGCGTGACTACGAGTACGGGTGCGGCGACAAGCTGCCGGCCACGGCGCGCGCGTGCGCCGATCTGGAGCGCTACGAGCACCAGAAGGGCGACCGCGGGCTGCAGAAGAAGCCCGAGACCTACGTGGGCGCGTGCGTCCCGAGGCCGTGGCCCACGCCGAAGAGCGCGGCCGAGGAGGCGTGCTGGCTGCTCTGGTCGCCCTTCGGCGTCGAGATGGGGACCGTGAGCTCGCTCGGCGTGAAGCTCGAGGGCGTCTCGCTCGAGCGGCTCCGCGCGGTCGGCGCCGCGGCGCTCCCGCCGGCGAAGGTCGCCGAGCTCCGCTACGCGATCCTCGAGCGTAGCCCCGGACGCGAGGTCGACTACGTCGACGGCGCCCAGCGCACGATCTCGGAAGACCGCAAGGAGAGCCTCTCGGTGCGGCTCGACGAGACCGCGCTCGTCGCGGTGCGCGCGACCAACGACCGCGCGAAGCGGCCGCTCCTCGTCGCGGGGTTCGCCCGCGCGGGCGGCCTCGGTCCTTAGCAGCTCGCCAGCGCTCCTCAGCGCGCGCGCTTGCCGCGCGGAGGCAGCTCGCCGCGCACCCAGCGCTGCCAGCGCGCCTGGGCCTGGCTCGCGTCGGCCGCGACGATCGGATCGGTCGCGTCCTCCAGGAACGTCAGGACCACCAGCCCGTCACGCACCTCACGGCGCGCGCCCTCGGGCGCCGGGGCTGCGGCGAGCGCCCGCACTCGCGCGAGCTTGCCGTTGGCCTCGCTCCCGCGCGCCCAGGGGTTCAGCACGAGCGTGGTGCACGCGCCCTCGGGCCACTCGTAGTCGTCGACGGGCTCGTCGTCCTCGGAGTAGCGGAGGTTCCACGGCCCGCCCCGGGGCCGCGCGCACGCGTAGGTGAGCTCGGCGCGCCCGCGGTGGTCGCGCACGAGCTCGCGCACGAGCTCCACCACGTCGGTCGTCGCGCGGGCGCCCATGCGCGCGAGCGCGGGCGCCTTGCCCGTGAAGCGGAGGTTCATGCCCGTGACGCCGAACCGCTCGAGCTGGATCGTCGCGTCGGGGCCCGCGAGGCGGGTCTCGCCGCGCGCGCCCGTCGTGGCGAGCGCGCTGGCCTCCGCGACGCTCGCCGTGGCGCCCCGCGGGTGGCTCACCTCGGGCCACCATGCGGTGCGCGAGCGCGCCTCGACCACCCGCGCGACGCGCGCCGGCTCGCGGTAC
>CAZHGG010000507.1:0-5259 GCA_964531755.1 uncultured Polyangiaceae bacterium | reverse complement strand
CGGGGGCGGCGGCGGCGGCCTGCTCAACGGGGGCGGCGGCACGCCCGGCGCCGGAACGCCGGGCGCGGGCACCCCGGCCGCCGCGACCTGCCCAGGCCAGGGCACGAAGCTCCTGCACTGCAACGCGGCGAAGGGCGAGTACGTGGCGCTCGACGGCGCCGAGCGCGACGCCATCGGCAACGAGATGTGGACCGTGCTCACCGGCGCGCAGTGCTGGTTCCTCGAGGGCTCCACGCAGCAGTACATCTTCTACGGCGACCTCCAGTACACCTTCTGGGGGCGCGTCGCAGACAGCAAGACCGGCGGCACGCTCAATGTGCAGTCCATCGGGCGCTTCGAGGACAAGAACGCGGCGGTGCTCGACCTGCGCTCCGAGCCGTGGATCTTGGTCACGCTCGACGCGCAGTCCTTCACGCTGGGCAAGTACATCAACGGCCAGCCCTACATCGAGTTCTACAAGGCCCACAACGAGGGGCGCTGCCTTTGAGCGTGCGCGCCGCGACGGCGCGTCGAGCGCCGTGTCGCGGCCGTGATCTCTCAGCGCGCTGGATGTCCATGGTGGGGCAGCGGCCGCGTTCACCGTGACGTAGGGATTTTCGTCGCGTGGGCCGAAGAAGTTCCTTGGTGTCCCGTCCGCTCCGGTACGATCCTGGAGTGAAATACTCCCACTTCGCGCTCCTCGCGGTTCCTCTCGGCCTCTCCACCCTCGCGTTGGCGGCCGCGTGCAGCAGCACCCCCGCGACGACGGACGGAGGCTCCGTCGCCCCCTCGGACGCGAGCGCCGACACGAGCCCACAGCCGGTGGACGCCGGCGCCGACACCGCGCCTCCGGTCGCAGAGGCGGGGAACGACAGCGGAGGGTGCCCTGCGTTTGCCGGGGCGCTCCCCGGCGACGCTGGAGCGCAGTGTCACGACCTCGTGTCCAACGCGCCCTCCGTGACCGTCATCACCGATCCCGGCACGATCCCCGTCGGCACGGGCGGACCGCTCGGCGACGGGCTCTACTACTTGACCGAGGCGCGCATCTTTCCGGGTTCGCCGGTCCCCAGCGGCACCAAGCTCAAGTACGCGGTGCTCCTCGCGGGCGACATGAGCTACATCGTGGACGAGAATGGGGGCCAGGCGGTGCGCCGCGTGACGAAGAAGAACCCCGACGGCGGCGCTGGCATCATCCTGTGCGAGACGAAGGTCGATAACAATCGCGGCGCCAGCACCCAGACATCCACGTGCGGCGAGTTCACGAGCTACGACAGCACCTCGCTCTTCTCGGCGAAGTTCGTCAAACAGTGAGCCGCCCCGTGGCCAAGCCCCGTCCGCGCGTGAGCCGGGGCTCAGCCTAGCGGGGGCGTGCGCGTCTCGAGGTTTGCGCGCGACGATCGACAGACCGGCCCGTGGCGCTGGGCTACGAGGCCGAGGCGCGCGCCCTGCTCAGCCCCGTCGGCAGCGTGACCCTCCGCGCGAGCGCCGCGACCGCGTCGTCGAGCCGGCGCGCGGGCACGCCCCGCGCTCGGGACACGCGCGCCTCGGCCTCGTGCCACGCGACCGTCGCCCGGAGCCCGTGCGGCGTGAGGCGGCCCGCCAAGCGAAACGCGCGCGTCATGCGGTCGAAGGTGCGCGCCTCCGACGGGCCCCACGGCAGCCCGTAGCCCTCGCGCAGCCGCGGCGGCAGAAAGGCCGCCGAGAGGGTGCGCAGAGCGAGGCTCGTGCGGCCGCCCTCGAGCACCCGCAGGAGCCGCCGCGCCGTGTCGCTCACGTGCAGGTCGGGGCCGTCGAGCGTGGCGTCGTACCACGCGTGGAACGCGCCGAGGTCGGGCGGCATCGTCTCGGGGAGCACGCCGACGAGGGCCGCGCCGAGCCGCTGCTCTTCGTAGAGCCTCACGCGCTCCCGCGGCGTGAGCGGCCGCACCGACCGCTCGAAGAGGGCGTTGACGCACACGGGGAGCGTGACCGCGACCCACCGCAGCAGCGGCTGCTCGTTGGCGCGGTACGCCCGCCCCTCCCACGGAGACCCCGGCTCGTCGACCACGCCCGCCACGCGCGTGTGCATCGCGTGGAGGCCGCGCGTGGCCCGCAGCGCGGTGGACAGCGGGCCGAACACGAGATCGTACATGGTGGTGAACGTGCGCCGCGCGCGCCCGAGGTAGTCGGTCGCGAAGCTCGAGTAGCGTGAGACGCCGTGGCAGATGGCGGGGTGGGCGAGCTGGAGCAGCACCGCCGACGGGGCCGCGAGCAGCATCAGCGGCTCGCTCATGATCTCCCAGGTGAGGCTCCCGGGTCCGTACACCCCCTCGGCCTCTCCGGCCGCGCGAGCGCGCACGAAGTCGAGGCACCGCTCGAAGTCGCGCCGCTCGTCGTCGCGCGCGTGCTCGAGCGAGTCGCGGGGGTTCATCCTCTCCATCCTACCAGCGTGGGGCGCGCGCGCCCGCCGCAGTGCCTACATCGTGCCTCATGGGGGGGGATGGCCTACCTCAGGCGAGACCCGCGGATTCTCACTCTTTTCAGCCGGGCGCGCCGCGAGTAGGGTGGGACCGAGCCATGCTCCTCTGTCCCCAGTGCAGCACGTCGTGCGAGGAGGAGCACCGCTTCTGCCCGAGCTGCGGGTTCAACTTGACGAAGATGCAAAAGAGCCCGTCGGACCCCCTCATCGGGCGGGTCCTGCCGGGCGGCTACGTCATCTTCGAGCTCATCGGGGTGGGCGGCATGGGGCGGGTATACCGCGCCGAGCAGGTCGCGCTGAGCCGCACCGTCGCGATCAAGATCATCCACCCGCACCTCATCGGCGACGAGAGCACGGCGGCGCGCTTCATCATCGAGGCGCGCGCGGCGAGCCGGCTGAACCACCCCAACTCGGTGAGCATCATCGACTTCGGCAAGACCGAAGACGGCCAGCTCTATCTCGTCATGGAGTTTCTGCGAGGCAAGGACCTCGCGCGCATCCAGTACGAAGAGGGGCCCCTCTCGGTCCGGCGCATCGTCAGCGTGCTCAAGCAGGTGCTGGGAGCGCTCTACGAGGCGCACCACCTCGAGATCATCCACCGCGATCTGAAGCCCGAGAACATCATCCTCGAGCCCACGCGCAGCGGCGTCGATTTCGTCAAGGTGGTTGACTTTGGCCTCGCCAAGATCCGCGTCGACGCGCCGGTCCGCAACGTGACGAGCGCCGGCATCGTGTGCGGCACGCCCGAGTACATGAGCCCCGAGCAAGGCCGCGGCGATCCGCTCGACGCGCGCTCCGACCTCTACGGCGTCGGCGTCATCCTCTATCAGCTCCTCACCGGGCACATCCCGTTCGAGGCCGAGTCGCCCACCCAGGTCGTGCTCATGCACCTCTCCCAGCCGCCTCGCGATCCGCGCGAGGTGGCGCCCGAGCGGCGCCTGCCCGAGTCCATCGTCGAGGTGTGCCTCCGGGCGCTCGCCAAGTCTCCGGACGATCGCTACCCCAACGCGGACGTCTTCTCGGCGGCGCTCACGACGGCTCTGGCGGAGGTCGAGCAGCGGCACGCCCGCCAGCCCGAGGGCGGCATGGTGTGCGGCATGTGCGGCACGCTGAACCCTGAGAAGCAGAAGTTCTGTGGCGAGTGCGGCGCCTCGCTCACCGTGCGCGGCGGGGTCACCCAGCCGCCGCACGCCGCGGTCCGGCCTTCGGGCCCCGCGGCCGTCCGCGCGCCGGGCTTCCCCCTGTCGTTCGTGGGCCGCGACGAGGACCTCGCGTGGCTCGACGATCGGCTCGGCGACGCCGCGAGCTCGCTCGTGGGCGCCCGCGTGGTGGGCGAGGCCGGCATGGGCAAGACCCGCCTGCTCCGCGAGTTCCTGGCGCGGGCCCGCCGCGCCGGCCACGTCGTGGTCGAGACAGGGCCCGACGGCTTCTGGGCCGAGGTGGGCTACTTCGCGCTGCGGCGCGCGATCGTCGGGCTCGCCCAACTCCCCGAGGGCGGCGGCAGCCCCCGCGACTGGACGAACGCCGGCGCCGAAGCGCGGCGCGGGCTCGCCGACGTCTTCGCGCCAGGCGACCTCAGCGACGGGCTCTCGCACGTCGAGCGGCGCTTCGTGGTCGCGGAGGCGCTCCGCTGGGCGGTGGTCCGCGCCAGCGAGCGAGCCGGCAACAAGCGCGTGGTCCTCGCGGTGGACGACCTCAACCTCGTCGACGGGGCGAGCCGCGCGGCCTTCGCGGACGCCGTCGGGGAGCCGCCCCTGGTGCCCGCGCTGCTCGTCGCGGCCTACCCCCCGGGCTACGACCCGGGCTGGTCGGCAAGCACGGCGTCGGCCAGGGTCCTCGTAGGGCTCGCCACCGATCTGGCCCTCGAGCTCGGCGCGTCGGCGGGCCAGCTCGCCTCCGTGGCCAGCCCGCGCGGGATCGCGCCGCTCTACATCGAGCAGCTCCTCCGCTTTTCGCTCGAGCAAGGGGGCAACGCGCCGTCGCGGGTCGGCGACATCATCGCCTCGCGCGTCGAGCGGCTCTGGGGCGACGCGCGGCGGGTGCTCCAGGCCGTATGCGTCTACGGCGACGGCGTGACCGCCGAGACCCTCGTGCGCCTCGTCGCGCCGAAGACGAAGGTGAACGAAGCGCTGGAGACCCTCGAGAAGGCCGGGATGGTCGTAGGCGCGCCGTCGTGGGCGACCTGCCACCCGCTGCTCCGCGACGTGGTGCTCTCCACGATCCCCGCGGCAGTGCGGCGCGAGCTGCACGCGGTGGCCGCCGAGGTCGGCGAGAGCCTCGAGGACCCCGTCGAGATCCGGGCGCTCCACCTGTTCTTCGCGCAGAACACCTTCGAGGCGCTCATCCTCCTCGAGCGCGTGAGCACGCTCTGCGAGGCGCGCGGCGACACCCCCGGCCGAATCACCGCGCTCCGCCGTGGGCTCGAGCTCGCGCGGCGCGAGCTGTTCCGGGGCGAGCTCGAGGACCCCGTGCGCGCCGTGCTGATCTTCGCGCGCAAGCTCGGGCACGCGCTCACGGCCTCGGGGCAGTTCACCGACGCCGAGGGCGTGCTGCGCGAGGCGCTCGACATGGCCGGGCCGAGCGGCGCCGAGCGCGCGCGGGTGCTCGGCGCGCTCGCGCAGGTCGCGATCGGGCGCGATCGCCCGCGCGACGCGGAGCGCTACCTGGGCGAGGCGCTCGAGCTCGCGTTCGCCTCCGGCTCGAAGGACCTCTTGCTCTCGCTCGAGCACATGAAGCGGGCGCTCGGCTGAGGGACGGTGTGAGCTTCCCTTCGCCACCACCGAGGAGCGCGCGCCCGCGAGCGAGGGGACTCGGCGCCGCGC
>CAZHGG010000506.1:4907-5261 GCA_964531755.1 uncultured Polyangiaceae bacterium | reverse complement strand
GCTGGCCGCGACCCAGCGCTGCGGGCCGGGCGGCGCGTGCCCGTCGAGCCAGACGTGCTCGATCAAAGACCGCTGCCTCTCGAAGCTCGCGGCTCAGAAGCTCGGGCTGCTCGACGCGCCGGCGCCCGCGTCCGCGCCCTCCGCGCCGAGCGCCGAGCCGCCCAAGAAGTCGGCGTGCGGGTGCGAGGTCGTCGGGCGCGGGCCGGAGCCGTGGGGGGGCCCCCGGGGGGGGCCCCCCCGCCGCGCCCCCCCCCCCCCGCCGCCGCCGAACCTAGCGTTCAGGGACTGGAGCTGCAGCACCCCGTCCTGCAGCCGCAGCGCGGTGTCAAGCTGCGACAGCACCGGCGACTGGCC
>CAZHGG010000506.1:0-4897 GCA_964531755.1 uncultured Polyangiaceae bacterium | reverse complement strand
GCTCGCGCCGCATTCGCCCGTAATTGCCTAGCTTTCTTCGCCGCGGGCGCGCGCTCGAGGCTTCGCGCCGTGTGGCCCATGGCTTCTTGTGAGATACTGAGATCGTGCCGGAGGACCGCTCGCCGAAGACCAACACCGCGGGGCTCCAGCTCGCGCTCGAGCCCGCGCTCGAGCCCGAGCTCGACGAGGAGGCCTCCATCAAGGTGGAGATCCCCGCGGGCCTGCTCGCGGAGCGGCTGCCCGAGCCGCTCGCGCTCCAGCTCTCTCAAGAGCGCATGAGCGACACGCTCACCGGCGCGCTGCCGCCGGCGATGACCGAGCTCAAGATCCCGACCGGCGCCGAGTTCAAGGTCGAGGGCACGCTCTTCAACCGCACCTCGCGCGCGGACGCCACCTTCCTCGGGCAGCTGCTCATCGCGTCCGGCGCGGTCACCGAGGCCGACGTGGAGCGCGCTCTCTCCGAGCAGGAGGAGCGCGGTGGCCAGCTCGGGCGCATCCTCGTCGGCCTCGGCGCGTGCACCGAAGACCAGATCGCGGACGCCATCACCGAGCAGATCCGGGTCCGCTCGAAGCAGGGGTACACCGATCTCTCCAGCGCCGCGCGCGCCAACCCTGAGGTGGCCGGCCTGGGCGTGCTCTCGCGGCCGGCGCTCACCTCGTTCGTGCTGCTCGGCGTCGACGCGCTGACCCTCATCTTCACCGCGCTGCTCGGCACGCTCGTCGACTGGTACCTCGCCAACGGCTACGTGCTCACGAGCGAGGCCTACGTCGTGGGCCCCACGCTGCTGCTCTGCATCCTCGTGTACGCGTTCCTCGACCTCTACTCGCCCTTGGCGAAGAGCGCCCCCGACGAGCTGCGCGAGATGGTGCTGAGCACGTCGATCGTGCACGCGGCCATGTTCATCCTCTCGGTGAGCGGCAACCTCAGCGCGCGGTGGCACCTCACGTCGAAGCTCGTGTGGTGGGCCTCCACCATCGCGCTCGTGCCGCTCGTGCGGGCGCTCGCGCGCGGGAAGTTCTCGCGGCGGCCGTGGTGGGGGATCCCCGTCATCGTGCTCGGGGCCGCCAAGACCGGGCGCCTCGTGGTGCGCACCCTCCAGGCCCAGCCTCGGAGCGGCCTGAAGCCCGTGGTGCTGCTCGACGACGATCGCGCCAAGCACGGCACGCTGCTGGCGAGCCAGGTCAACGGGATGGACGTCGACATCCACTCGATCAACGTCCGCGCGGCCACGTTCCTGTCGGAGTCCACGCGCGCCGCCCTGGCGGACGACTTCTTCGGCGACGAGCCGCGCACGAACAGCGAGATCGAGGCGGCGGCGCGCGAAGACGAGAAGCTCAGCTCCCACCCGCCGAACGCGCCCATCGACATCACCACGCCGAGCTCGGCCTTCCCCGTGCGCAGCTCGAACTTCCCGCGCGGCAAGTTCGCCGAGGTCGAGGGCGTGCCGCTCGTGGGCGACCTCTCCCTCGCGCCGCTGCTCGCGAAGAAGCTGAAGATCCCCTACGCGATCGTGGCGATGCCCGGCCAGCCCTCGGCCACGCTGCTCTCGATCGTCGAGCGCGTGGGCGGGCAGTTCTCGCACCTGCTGCTCATCCCCGATCTCTTCGGGTTCGCCACGCTCGGCGTGCCCGCCAAGAGCGTGGGCAGCGTGCTGGGCGTCGAGGTGCGCCAGCAGCTCCTGCTGCCGTGGCCGCGCTTCGCCAAGCGCGTGCTCGACGTGTCGTTCACGCTCGTCGGCAGCCTGTTCATCCTCCCCTTCCTCGTGCTGATCGCGCTGCTCATCAAGCTCGACTCGAAGGGGCCTGTATTCTACATGCAAAAGCGGCTGGGCCGCGACAACCGCCACTTCATGGCCGCGAAGTTCCGCACGATGCACGGCGACGGCGAGGCCCGCCTCAAGCAGGTGCTCGACGCCGACCCGGAGCTGCGCAGGGAGTACGAGGTCTTCCACAAGCTGCGGAAGGACCCGCGGGTCACGCGCATCGGCCGGGTGCTGCGCAAGTACAGCCTCGACGAGTTCCCACAGCTCTGGAACGTGATCCGCGGCGACATGAGCCTCGTGGGCCCGCGCCCGTACATCGAGCGCGAGCTGCCCGAGATGGGCGGCAACGAGAAGCTCATCCTGCGGGCCACCCCGGGGATGACCGGCATGTGGCAGGTGAGCGACCGCAACGCCTCGTCGTTCGCGTGGCGCGTGCAGGTGGACGTGCACTACGTGCGCAACTGGTCGCCCTGGCTGGACATGTACATCTTGGCCAAGACCGTGGGCGTGGTGGTGCGAGGCTCGGGGGTTTGACATGACATCACCGACGACACCGGCGGGCGGCCGCCTCTCCCACCTCGTAGGCCAGGCCTTCGCCGACGCCGTGGAGCTCACGCGGGCGAACCGCGGCGACACCTCGCCGGGCGCGAAGGCCATCCTCAGCGTCGCCGCCAGCCAAGACAGCTACCGCGTGCTGCTCCTCAACCGTGTGCGCGAGGCGGCGCGGGGTCGAGTGCCGGGCGTGAACCACGCGCTGCGCATGGTGCAGACGGCGCTCTTCGGCATCGAGATCGGCAAGGACGTCACGCTCGGTCGCGGCGTGAACTTCACCCACACGCTCGGCATCGTCATCGGCGGCGACGCGCGGATCGGCGACCGCGTGAAGTTCATGGGGAACAACACCGTGGGCACCGCGAAGGACAACGGCTACCCGATCATCGAGGACGACGTCGTCGTCGGGTGCGGCGCGCGCATCCTCGGCCCGGTGCGCGTGGGCGCGCGCGCGGTCATCGGCGCCAACGCGGTGGTGCTGAGCGACGTCGAGCCCGACACCGTGGTGAGCGGCATCCCCGCGCGCCCCCACAAGAAGCGTGCAGAGCGCACGGAGTGAACGGCGCCTCCGTGGCGGTGACGAGCGGCGGCACTCCTGCTAACCCTAAGGGGATGAAGCTCCGCGCTTTCCTGCCGCTCTTGTCTTGCCTGGCGACGGCCGCGTACGCGTGCTCGAGCACGCCCGACCCCGGGGGCCCTTCCGGCACGCTCCCCTCGGAGGACCCCGACTCGTCGACCGTCCTCCCCGACGGCGCGGTGGTCCCGGTCGAAGACGGCGGCGCTCCGAAAGACGGCGCGACGCCGCCCCCCCTCGGCGACGGCGCGCCGCTGCCCGACGGCGCGGTGGACCCCAACCCGCTCTCGGGCGTCACGCCGCGCGAGCACCTCTCGGTGGCCGACGGCCAGGCCATGGGCCTCGGCTACATGGACGGCCTGCTCTGGGCCGACGGCGCCCTCATGTTCACCGATCCGTTCGCCGAGGGCAGCACCGGCCACGTGTGGCGGCTGCCGCGCGTGGGCCTCGCGCCGGCCTTCATCCGCCCGTCGGGCTCCGCCATCGGGCTCTGCTTCGACCCTGAAGACGGCGGCTCGCTCGTGCTCACCGAGACCAAGCCGTCCGCGGTCGCGCGGCGCAAGGTCGACGGCACGGCGCGCGCCGAGCTCGCGGCCGCGAACGGCGGCGCGGCGCTCAACTCGCCGAACGACTGCGTCGCGGCCGCGGGGAAGGGTGTCTACTTCACCGATCCGAGCTACCAAGGCTCGACCCAGGCGATGGAGGGCGTGTACCGCGTGGCCGGGACGCCGCCCACCGTGACGCTGCTCGCCGAGTACGCGAAGGGCAAGTACCCGAACGGCATCGCCCTCTCGGCCGACGGCGGGTCGCTCTTCGTCAGCCTCACCGGCGAGTCGCAGCTCGTGCGCTTCACCCTCGCGGCCGACGGCACCGCCACGGGCGCGCCGACCTTGTTCGCGAACACCGGCCCCGCGCCCGACGGGGTCGCGACCGACACCGCCGGAAACGTGTATGTTGCAACTTCTGCGGGCGTCGAGGCGTTCTCGCCGGCGGGCACGAAGTGGGGTGTCCTGCCCCTCCCCGCGGGGCAGCAGCCCACGTCGCTCGCCTTCGGGGATCCGCAGGGCAGGACGCTGTTCGTCGGCTCGACCCTCGGCCGCGGCGTGTCGCAGCCCGCGATCTACGCGCTCGCGATGCGGACGCCCGGCGTCCCCTGAGCGGGCCGCGCGGGCCTGCGCTCAAAGCTTCGAGAAGAACGCCCAGGTCGCCGCGTCACTCTCGGACCAGATCTGGTGCCCCATGCCCGGGATGAGGCACCACACCACGGGCTTGCCCGGCGCGCAGCCCGCCACGCTCTTGCACGGGGCGGGGTCGGTGTCGGTCATCTTGTTCTTGTCGGGGCACTCGTTCGCCCAGGCCCAGTGATCGAGGCTCTTTTGCCCCTCGGTCGGGCTGTCGTTCGTGCCGTGGAAGATGATCGTGGGCATGCCTCGCTGCGGGCAGACCAGGTGTCCGGTGCCGTCGTACTGCTTGCCGAACGGGCCGCCGGAGCCGCTCGACGCGACCGCGCGGAGGGCGGAGCCGCGCCAGCACCCGAGCTGGTTGGCGAAATAGCCGCCGCGGCTGTAGCCGGTCGCGAACACACGCTTGGGATCGACGCAGTACGACGCCTCGAGCTCGGCGACGAGGCCGTCGAACAGCGCGGCGTCGGCGTTCTGCTCCGGCGCGGTGTCGAGGTCCCACGTCTTGCCGAGGCCGTCGGGGTAAACGACGAGGGCGCCCCCTGCAGAGGCCGCGTCGAGCTTCATCGAGCGCTGGAGCCCCGCGCCCGTCCCGCCGTCCCCGTGGAACGCGAAGACGAGCGAGTATGCCCGCGCGGGCGCGTAGTCTGGGGGCACGAAGAGCGTGTAGCTCCGCGCCTTTCCGCCCACCGTGAGCGTGAGCCCCGCGCCCCCCGGCGCGGCGGTCGGCTTGGCGCAGCCCGCGGAGCCCGCGGCCGGGCCCGGGGGTGAGCCCGTGGAGCCAGGCGGCGCGATGAAACTTGTAGGGAACGTTCGCGCGGGGGTCA
>CAZHGG010000505.1:0-5278 GCA_964531755.1 uncultured Polyangiaceae bacterium | reverse complement strand
GCGCGCGCGCCTCCGAGGGCCTCGATCGCGCTGGTGCCTTGGCCACGCTGCTCGCGGCGAGCGCCCGCGTGCCCCGCCCCGTGGCCCTCGCGGTCGGCCTCGCGCTGGTCGCGGCCGCTGTGGGGTGGCTCGCTACTTCGCGATCCCCTTGATGTTTCCGGCCGAATATTCGGTCCAATACACCGCGTCCCGCGTGATGAGCGGGCCCGTCGGCGTGTCTTGGCTGGTCGCCAAGGTCGTGGGCGCGGCGCACCCCGCGAGGTCACACCGAGAGATCGTGCCGGCCTGGTACGAGACGAAGTACACGTGGCGGTCGTCGACCGCGACGCCGCGCACGGGCGGGAGCTTCCCGACCAGCACCGTGGGGGGCTGCGTCGAGCCGAGCGTGAAGCGGAGCAGCGTGCCCGTCAGCGCGTCGGGGCCGTCCTCGGGGAAGTAGAGCTGCCCGTCGCGGAGCGCGAGGTTGGTCATCGAGGGGCCCCCGAACTTCACGGTGCGATCGCGCAGCAGGACCTCGGGCGCCGCGTCGATCGCCGTCTTGGGCGTGCGGTACACGATCGAGCGATCGAACTGCTGGGTCGGTCCGCCGCCGTACCAGTAGACGTAGGGGCCGTCAGCGACCGTGCCGTAGTAGGCCTTGAGCCCGTCTGTGGCCATGCGCACGACCCCGCCTGCGCACGACGGCAGGGCGCAGCGGCCCACGAATGGCGCGCTCGCCGACACGAAGTAGAGGTTCGTCGCGTCGACTTGGAGGTGGAACGGCTGCGGGACGCCGCTCGCGACGATCGTCGGTCGCGCGCAGCCGCTCGTCGGGCACGCGTAGATCGCGTTGGTGTAATAGCCTGCAAAATACACGTTCCCCCCGCGCGCGGTGAGCCCGGTGAGGAGGGGGTTGCCCGCGTCGGCGCCCAGCGCGGTGACGACGCGCGCGCTCGCGCCGCACCCCGACGTGGAGCAGGCGCGCACCGCGCCGTCGGCCGTGACCACGTAGAGCGTGCCCGCGTCGTCGGTCGCGAGGTGCGCCGGGCCCGGCAGGGCCGTCGCGACGACGAAGGGCTGGCAGAGCCCTCCGCTGCAGGCCCCGGCGAGGCAGTCGCGCCCGCACGCGCCGCAGTTCCTCGGATCGCGCGCCAAGTCCGCGGCGCAGGCGCTCGCCTCCGCGCTCGCGTCGGCCCACGGCGGAGGCGCTGAGGGCGCGGCGGCGTCGAGCTTCGGGTCGGGCCGCGCGTCGAGAACGTCGAGCGACACGGGCTCGTTGCCGAGCAGGGCGTTGCAGGCGAGGCACGCGAGGCACGCGACGCAGGCGGCCAAGAGGAGCCGGGCGCAGGTCCGCCCTCGGCGCGTGCTGACCATCGGGCTCTACGAATACCACCCGCGCCGAGGGGCGACCAGGTGGCTCAGCCGCGCGGCTCGCGGAGCCCGTGGAGGCGGAGGTACCGCCGCACGTGAGTGCGCTGGAGCCCCGTCCTGCGCGAGATCTCCGCCACGTTGCCGTCGGTCGCCTCGGCGAGCTGGGTGAAGTACGCCCGCTCGAACTGCTGGAGGGCGTCGCGCTTGGCCTCGTGGTAGCCGCGGGTCGCCGTCGCCTCGACGCTCTCCCCCTTGGCGCCGTCCGCGCTCCTCGCGCTCTTCGCGCGGGACTTCAACCCGAGCGCGCCCGCGAGGTCGAGCGGCTCCTTCTCGTCGGAGAGGGCGAGCGCGACGGCGACCGCGTTGCGCAGCTCGCGCACGTTGCCCGGCCAGTCGTACCGCAGGAGTCGATCGAGCGTGGCGCGGCTGACCCGGCGCCAGGCGCCCTTGCTCCCCATCTGGTCGAGCATGTGCCGAACGAGCCCGGGGAGGTCGTCGAGGCGTTGGCGCAGCGGCGGCGCGTGGGCGCGAACCTGCGCGAGGCGGAAGTAGAGATCGCTGCGGAACGTGCCGGCGTTGACCGCCCCCTCGAGATCGCGCCGCGTCGCCGCGACGATGCGCGCGTCGAACGGCTCGTACGCGTTGCCGCCGACGGCCTTCACGCGGCGCTCCGCGAGCGCCCGCAGGAGCTTCGGCTGGACGTCGATCGGGAGCTCGCCGAGCTCGTCGAGGAAGAGCGTCCCGCCGTTCGCCTCCAGGAAGGGAGACGAGCGCGCCGTCCCGGCGCCGGTGAACGCGCCCTTCTCGTGCCCGAACAGGGTCGCCTCGGCCAGCGTCGGCGCGATCGCGCCGCAGTCGACCACGACGAACGGGCCGCCGCGGCGCGGGCTGGCCTCGTGGATCGCCTGCGCGACCAGCTCCTTGCCCACGCCCGTCTCGCCTTGGACGAGGACCGTGAGCTCCGTCTCGGACGCCTTCTGGAGGCGCCGGAAGAGATCGAGCATCGGAGCGCTCTTGCCCCACAGCGGGCCGAAATGGTCGAGGTCGGGCAGGTCGACCTTCTCGGGCTTCGTGGGCTCGAACTGCAGCTCGGTGCGCGCGACCCAGAAGCTCGTGGCCTCGCCCAGGTAGGCCTCGACGACGCGGAGGTCACCGACCCACGTGCCGTTCTTGCTCCCCAGATCGCGGAGCCGCACGCCGCGCGGAGTGGCGACGACCTCGGCGTGCATCGCCGACACGCCGCTGTCGGCCACCACGAGTCCGCACGACGGATCGCGCCCGATCACGATCGGGTCGGAGCCGACCGTCACGGTCGGGGGCTCACCCTCGCGCGCGAGCCGACCGCCGCGCAGCTCGAGGACACGTTGATGGAACACCGTCGTCGCCACGTGCGTCACCCCGCCCTTCTGCTGCCTCGGCGCGCCCTGCGGGCTTAGCACGGTTCTGTGACCTCGAACGCGGCCGGTGCCGCCGTCACCCGCGGATCGCTCGCGATCCTCATACCGCCGCGGCGATTTCCGCGGTCGTGCGCGCGAGGCGGCGTGGCACGGCGCGTGCTGAAGGACCGGTCATGATGATGTCCCGAGCTGCCATGGTCCTCGTGGGTCTCCTCGCCGTCGGGTGTGTCGCGGAGCCGGCCGACGGCCTGGAGAGCGACACGACCGAAGACGCGGTCAACGCCGACTGCACGAAGGGGAGCGATCCCGTCACCACCGCCACCGCGAAGTCGGTCGCCGCCTGCCTCGTGCGGGCGGGGACGCGCACAGACGCGGCGGGGACGCTCGCGAGCCTGTTCGACTCGCAGACGCTCAACTTCAATTTCGGCACGGATTTCACCGCGGGCGGGCGGCCGGCCTCGCGCCTCGACTTCGTGCTCGGCCTCACGAACGACGGCCGGAGCGGCTTCACGCAGTTCGCGCCGGACACGTTCGGCACCGACACTGGGTTCGCGGCGGGCCTGCAGGACGGCTACCTCTACGCGAACAAGTGGGCCCCCGGTGGCGGTACGAACCAGGTCGGACATTTCTTGACCGGCGTGGCCATGGCGTACAACCCGGACAGCGTCGCGAGCTTCGTCACCCTCATGATGGGGCGCGACGTCGGCGAGGACCCTCGCCTCAGCGCTCTGCGCATGATGGTGGGCCACGAGATGCTCGGCGACGCCTCGAACAACTCGGACGGGTGCAGCGTGTGCAGCTCCCTCACGAACGCGAAGGCGCAGTACCAGCGCGCGACGGCCACGGAGGTCGCGTACTTCGTGGCCGCCGCCAAGGCCGACCGCGAGGGGCGGCTCGCGGACCGGGACGCGGAGCTCCGCAAGATCCTCGTCGCCGCAGGCTACTCGGCGGCCGCGGAGCTCCAGTGCACCCAGGCTACGTGCTCGTCGACGAGCTCGTGTCGCTGCACCTGGGCGATGGGCAACAGCATGAACGACCTGCGGCTCACGGTGAAGGCCGTGCGCTTTGGCCAGAAGATGGCGGCCTCTCGGCGGCGCCAGCCGGATGCGTGGCGGCACCGCGGCATGACCGACGGGGTCATCGGGTTCACGGGCCTGGAGGAGGTCCCGTTCAGCGAGGCCGGGACCATCGCCGCCAACCTGCGGGCGCCCGCCGAGTGGCTCCGCGCCAACCTGAAGTGAGCCGCCCCGCGGGTCACGGGCCCTGACGCGACGCCCTGGTTGGTCCGCGCTCAGGGCTTGGGGGCGTAGACGAGGGGGACGCTGAGCGTCGAGCCCTCGCCCCCCGGCGCCGAGAACGTGGCGCGCCGGAGGACGCCCGCGGCGCACTGGGCGACCGAGCTCGAGAGGCCCGAGACCGAAGCGACGTCGGCACGGCTGACCTCGCCGTTCGGCGCGAGCGTGGCCGTGAGGACCACGCGCCCGGACTGCGTCGGATCGACCTTCAGCCCGTTTTGGTAGCAGCCGCGCAGCCTCGCGCGGAGCCCCGCGAGCACGCGGTCCTGGTCCGCCACGGCGACGGTCGCCTTGGCCGCGCCGATCGCGACGTTCGCCTCGGGCACGCCGTCGGCCGGTCGCCGCGAGGCGGCACTGCGCGAGGCCGCGGACTCGACCCGCGGGCGCAGCCTCGCCGCGGCCGCGCACGACTTGGGCTCCTTCGCGGCGCACGCCAGGTCGTAGAGCTCGAGCGCGTGCTCGAGGTGGCGGTCTCCCTCGTTGATCGCGCCGGCCCGCAGGCAGCCTTCAGTCACGCCGAGCGCGCAGGCTCGCTCGAAGCTGTCGGGGGCCTCGGCCCGCGCGGCCCGGCTCGTCGAGGCCGCCGCCAGCGAGCCCGACTTGAGGCAGCCTTCGCCGTCGCCGAGCTCGCAGGCCCGCGCGAACAGCGCGTCGATCTTCGCGCGGTCTTTGGTCTTCGCGCGCTCCTCGATGGCCGCGAGGTGCGTGCAGCCCTTGCCCTCGGTGTGCGCGCAGGCGACCCCGTAGAGGCGCTCGGCCGCGCGCAGGTCGGGCGTGGACCCCGCCCCACGCTCGCGCAGCTCTCCGAGCGTGACGCAGCCCGCGTAGCGGTCTTGGACGGTGGGCTCGCCCGCGTCGGCGCGGTCCATGATGCTCATGAGCTCCGCCGCGTCGCGCGTGATGAGCCGCCCCGCGAGCGCGCCCGTGCCACTCCGGTCGGCGGCCAGACCTACGCTCGGCGGCGAGCCGCCAGCGAACGCGGCGAGCATCTGCATCTGCACCTGCTCCGCGGCGCTCGCCAGCTGCGCGCTGCTCGCGGCGGAGAGGCTCCCGCTCTGCCCCATGCGGGCGCCCACGGGCCCGGCCTCGAGCGCGGCGCTGCGCGCGGCGACGTGGCTCGCGATCGCGTTGGTGAGCGTGCGCGGGTCGTACGACGCGCTGTCGCACGCGCGCTGCAACAAGGGCGCCGCGCGCCCAGGCTCGGTCGCCGAGAGGCCCGCGCCCAAGCGGGCGCAC
>CAZHGG010000504.1:0-5281 GCA_964531755.1 uncultured Polyangiaceae bacterium | reverse complement strand
CGTGAGCCGCTACTTCGTGGCCTCCACGTAGCTCACCACGCGGAGCCCGGTGACGAGGCCCTCGCGCTCGTCGAGCTCGAGCAGCACCTCGAGGATCTTGGTGTCGATGCGCTCGGTGGGGTCGTCGGTGCGCACGTTCTTGCGCCCCATGCGGCGGCCGATCTCCACCACGTGGGCCGCGAAGCGCTTGCCAGGGTACGCGTTCAGCGTGACGAACGCCTTCGCCCCCACGACCACCCTCGCGATGTCGCGCTCGTCGAGGTCCATGCGCACCCGCAGCGTGCGCGTGTCGCCGACCACCGCGATGGGCTCGCCGCCCTGCGGGTTGTAGTACTCGCCCGCGCGCAGCTTGACCTGGAGCACCTTGCCCGCGATCGGCGACTGAATGGTGAGGCGCTCGAGGGTCGACTTGGCCTGATCGCGGCGCGCCGTGGCCGCCACGACGTTCGCCTGCGCCACGAGCACGTCCTCGGAGCGCGCGCCGGTCACGGCGGCGTGCTTGCGGGCCTCGGCGGCGTCGAGGGCGTTCTTGTCGGCCTCGGCCTGGCCGCGGGCGCGCGCGACCTCGTCGACCGTGGCGGCGCCGCCCTTCGCGGCCTCCTCGAGCCGCTTCAGCGTGCCCTGCGAGAGGTCCGCGCGCGCCTTCGCCGCGCTCGTGTCGGCGATGACAGCCTGGCGGTCCTCCGCGCGGAGTCCCCGCGCGACGCGGAGCAGCTCCGCGCGACGCACGCCGAGATCGGCCTCGGCCGCCGCGAGCGCCGACTTCTCCGCCTCGTTCTCGAGCTCGGCGATCGGCGCGCCGGCGGCCACGTCTTGCCCCTCCACCACGAGCACGGCGCGGATGCGGCCGGGGATGTGGCTCGCGAGCTTGGTCTCGCGGTCGGCCGGCTCGATGATGCCGTTGCCCGCGACGAGATCGCCGCCCGTCGGCACCGTCGTGCGCTCGTCGACACCGGCCTTCGGCTTGGCGACGCGCTCCGCCTTCTTCACGTCCTTCTCGGTGGGGACGGTCTGCGGGCCCGCCAGCACCGAGCGCGTGACCATGACCACCGCGAAGAGCAGGAACGCGCCGAAGCCCACGAACCCGAGCGAGATGCGCTTCTTCTTCATGCCGCCCTCCGCGCCCCTCGCGAGCGGCCCACGTTCGGGTTCATTCCCCTCCGCGCCGCTCGCACGCGGCTCTCTTGCGTGCTCATGCCGCCCTCCCGTTGGTCGGTTGGCACAGACCATCGTTCGCCCCTTCGGCGCTCACTCTCAGGTTCATGACTTCTCCACGATGAGGCCGTCCTCGATGTGCACGATGCGATCGCCGAGGTGAAAGATGCGGTTGTCGTGCGTCACGACGACGACGGTGTGCCCGTGGTCCTTCGCGAGCGAGCGCAGGGTCTCGGTCACGGCCAGGCCGTTCTGCGCGTCGAGCGCGGCGGTGGGCTCGTCCGCCAGCAGGATGGGCGGCGCCCCCGCGAGCGCCCGGGCTACGGCCACGCGCTGCCGCTGCCCGCCGGAGAGATCGCCCGGCTTGCTGTCGAACTTGTCGGAGAGGCCCACCTGGGTGAGCAGGCGGTGCGCCTCCGTCTCGGCGGCCTCCCCGGAGTAGCCGCGCAGCTCGAGCAGCGTGCCGATGTTCTCGGTCGCCGTGAGCGACGCGAGCAGGTTGTGCGCCTGGAACACGAAGCCGATGTACGAGAGCCGAAGCCCCGGCAGCGCCGCGTCCTTCGCCTTCGAGATGTCTTGGTCAAAGAGCTTGACCATCCCGCCGGTGGCGGTGAGCACGCAGCCGAGGATCGAGAGCAGCGTGGTCTTCCCGCTGCCCGAGGGGCCGGAGAGCATCACGAACTCGCCCGGTCGCACCGCGAAGTCGACGCCCTTCAGCGCGCGGTACGCCGTGGCACCCGAGCCGTAGGTCTTCTCGACGCCGCGGCACTCGATGGCGAAGCCTGTGGCGCTCATCGGAACACCATCGCCGGCTCGACCTTTCGCAGCCGCAGGAGGGCGAGGCCCGAGGCCATGACACACATGAACACCATCACGACGACCGTGCCGAGGGTGAGCTGCGGCGGGAGGTTCAGCGCGAGCTTGGCGGAGCGGATGCCGAGGGCCATCCGCGACACCAGGAAGAGCCCGATGATCGACCCGAGCACGCCGTAGAGCACCGACTGCACGAAGAGGAGCATGCCGAGGTCGAAGTTGGTGGCGCCGATCGCCTTCAGCGTGCCGAACTCGCGGATGTTGTCGACCACCGCCGAGAACATCGAGAGCGAAACGATCACGAAGCCGACGATGAGGCCGAAGAGCGTGCTCGTGCCGAACGTGATGCCGATCGGGGTCTTCGTGAGCACGTTCTTCACGATCGACCGCCGAAACTCGGCCTGCGTGAACACGCCGGAGCCCGCGAGGCGCGCGGTCACCGCCTTCTTCACGGTGTCCGGGTCGGCCCCGGGCTCGAGCTTGATGAGGCCGAAGTTCGCCCTGTCGCGCGGCAGCTTGGTGAGCTCGCGCGCCAGCTCGTAGTCGGCGAAGGCGTAGCTCGGCCCGAACGGGATGAGCCCCCAGGTGAAGCCGCCGACGGTGATCTTCCGGCCGTTCACCTCACGCACGCTGCCGAGGTTCAGCCCGCCGAGGGTCTCGCGCTCCGAGTCCTCGAAGATCATCGTGTCGGGGCGGTTCAGCACCTTGGTGTCGCCCGCGACCACGTTCCAGGGGCCGCCGAGGTAGCCCGGGTAGGAGGCGCCGACGAGGTTCACGGGCTCGCTGCCGCCGGCGGGCAGCGCCACGGTCGCGGTGGCGAACACGAGGGGCTCGGCCGCGGCCACGCCCGGCGTCGTGCGCGCCGCGAGGATGTCGGAGTACGGAACCACCTTCCCGCCCTGCACCGTCTCGGCCCCGGGCGGCACGATCCACAGCTCGGCCGTGGAGTTGTTCACGAACATGATGTTTTTGTAGATGAGCCCCATGAAGGTGCCGAGCTGCTGGTTCGACAGCACCACGGCGAACACCACGCCGAGCATGGTGCCGGCCATCTTCAGCCAGTCGTGGAACATCATGCGCACGCCCGCGCGCGCCATGGTGCGGAAGCGGAACGGGAGGCTCGCCCGCGTGAGGATGGGACCCGCGGCCTTCATGGCGACACCTCGCCTTCGGCTCGGGCCCGCCATCGACCTTCGTTCGCCCCTCCGGCGCTCACCTTCAGGTTCATGGCGCCCTCCGTGACTCGGTGGCGTGGACGCCAGCCGCGAGCCGCAGATCGGCGCGCGCGAAGAGCAGATCGCCGTCGGCCTGGATGCGCGTGACCTCGGCCTGGAAGGCGTCGCGCTCGGCGACGACCACGTCGAGGAAGGTGGCCGTGCCCGCCTCGTAGCGCTGCTTGGCGGTCTCCACGGCGAGGCGGCTCGCGACGAGGCCCGCCCTGGCGGCGCGCGCTTTGTCGATCTGGGCGCGCACGAGCTGCCACGCGCCGAACACCCGGTCACGCGCGGCGGCGCGCGCGTGCTCCTCGCGCACCTTGGCGGCCTCCGCCGAGCGGGCCTGGGCGCTCGCGGCGCTGAGCTGCCCCACGTCGAAGCGGATGGCCGCGGTCGCCGACAGCGCGTAGATGCTCGAGCGGTCTTGGAAGCCCGTCGCGTTCGTGAGGCGCTCCTGCGCGGCGAGCGACAGCGTGGGGAGCAGCGAGGCGCGCGTGGCCGTCGCGGTGCGCTCGAGGGCGCGGGCGTCGTCCGCCGCCGCCCTCACAGCGGGGTGCCCGTCGAGGTTCCGGGCCTCCCACTCCGCGAGCGGCGCCTCGGGCTGGAGATCCGCGGTGAGCGCGGGGGCGCCCGCCGACGCGCGCTGGCCGGAGTCGGTCTCGAGGGCGCGCCGCGCCACGGCGACCTGGTAGGTCGCGTCCGCCACGACCTGCTGGCCGCGCGCCACCTCGGCCTGGGCGCGCCGCGCGTCGAGCTCCTGGGCGAGGCCCGCGGCCCGACGAGCCTCCACGAACGACGCGTTCTTCTCCGCGGCCGCGAGGGTGCGCCCGGCGGCCTCGCGCACAGCCTCGGCGGCGACGACCTGGTAGTACTCGCGAGAGACGGCGCGCTCCACGTCGAGCTCGACGCTCTTCGCGCGCGACTCTGCGGCCTCGAGCGTCCGCTTCGCCGCCCCGATGCGCTCCCACTGGCCGATGTCGACCAAGGTCCAGCTGGCCGTGAGGTAGAGGTCGGCCTGGTTCAGGGGCACGATGGTCTTGTCGCCGACCTTCGCCTCGTACTGGTTGCGCGTCAGCGTGCCCTGCGCACCGAGGACCGGCAGCAGCCGCAGGTTCGCGGCGGACACCTCGCCCTCGCGCTGCGCGAGCGTCGCGCGCGACTCACGCGCGTCGAACCCCTGGCGCCGCGCCGAGGCGACGAAGGCGTCGAGCGGCTGGAGCGCGTGGGCCGCCGAGGGCGCCCCGACCCCGAGGGCGAGCGCGAGGCCCGCGACGGTCCTCCCGATAAGTGAGCGGTCACTCAAGAATGGCACTCTCATGGCGACGTTCTTCTCCCGGCGCCGCGCTTGGCGGGCTTGGCGGGCTTGGCGGGCTTGGCGGGCTTGGCGGGCTTGGCCGCGGGCTTGGCCGCGGGCTTGGCGGGCTTGGCGGGGGCGTCCGGCGCCACGCCGTGAAAGAAGAGGTGGGCGTGGGCCTCGACGAAGGCGGCCGGCGTCATGGGGTGGATCTCGGTGCCCACGAAGCGACGCATGACGTAGCCGATGAACACGTAGTGCCAGATGGCCCCCACGAACATGCGGGCCATGATCGCCGTGGGTCCGGGGCGGAGGCGCCCGTCCTCGACGAGCGCGACGAACAGCGCCTCGACGCTCGCGATCACGCGGATGGGCGGCGGCGCGCCGGGCCCAAAGATAGGCGCTCCCTCCTGCGCCATGGCCCCCGCCATGTGCATCGCGACGAACGGCACCACGCGCTCGAACTTGGCCATCATCGCGGCGCCGAGCTCGAGGAGGATGGCCTCGGCCGGCTTGTCCTTCGCGCCCATCGCCACGCGCGCGACGAGGCCCGACGCGTCGGTCTCCGCGGAGAGGGCCACCTCGAACAGTTTGTGCTTCGTGCCGAAGCGCTTGAACAGCGTCCCCTCCGACACGCCCGCGCGGGCGGCGATCTCGGCGGTGGTCGCGGTGACGCCGCGCGCGACGAAGACCTCCCTCGCCGCCTCGAGCAGCTCCGCGTCGGTGATGTGACAAGGTCGCGCCATTAGTGAGTGAGTACTCACTTATTACCGCCGCCGAGCGATGTCAAGCGTCGGGCGCGTGC
>CAZHGG010000503.1:0-5300 GCA_964531755.1 uncultured Polyangiaceae bacterium | reverse complement strand
CGCCCGGCGCCCCCCTCGCCCGCGGCATCCTCCGCCGCGCCCTCGGCGGCCTCGGCGCCCGCCCCCACCCACGCGCCCGCGCTCAATGTCGATCCGACCCCGTTCTAGGCGCGCGCCGCTTGGCGCCCTCGCCCTGGCGGGGATTCTCGTCTTCGCGCGCGTGCCGCTGGCGCGGGCCGAGGCGCCCGACGACGCCGCGACCGATCTCGAGGCCTCGCGCGCGCGCTTCAAGCGAGGCATGGACCTCTACACGTCGGGCGACTACGCGGGCGCGGTGGTCACGTGGGAGGCGATCTACGCCGAGCTCGGGCGCGAGCGCGGCTACCGGCTCGCGTTCAACATCGCGCGCGCCTACGACGCCTTCGGGGATCCCTCACGCGCGGCCGAGGGGTACGCGGCGTACCTCCACGAGGTGAGCCGGCGGCGCGCCGCGGGCGAGGCCCTCCCCGAGCTCGTCGAGAAGCAGGCGCGTGACGCGGAGGCCCGCGTCGCCGAGCTCCAGCGCACGCGGGGCAAGCTGCGCGTGCCGGAGGGGCCCGTGCCCGTCGAGGTCCGGGTCGACGGCGGCGCGCCTCGCCTCGCCGGGTTCGTCGCGCTGCTGACCCCTGGCAGGCATGTCGTGGTGTTCGGCGTCGGCGCGTCGTCCACCCGCCACGAGATCGTGCTCGACGCGGGCGAGGAGCGCACGGTGGTGCCCCCAGCGCCTCCCAAGCCGGCGGCGCGTGGCGCGGGCGAGGGCGCGCCCCCGAGGTCGTCGCCGCGCTCCGAGTCGCGCACCGTGCGCCCCTTCTCGCCCGTGTGGATCTACGTCGCGGCGGGCAGCGCGGCGGTGTCCGTGCTGCTACCGGCCGTCCAATACGGCCGCGCCCTCTCCACCGCGAGCCAGCACGACGCCTCGGGGGACGCGCTCGAGCGCGAGCGGCTCGCGGCGGACTACGCCAGCCAGAAGAGCGCGGCGTACGCGAGCCTCGCGGTGCCCATCGCGCTCGGCGCCGCCACCGCGGGCCTCGGCCTCGTGTACGTCCTGGGTGCGCGGAGCGAGACCGTGCGGGTGAGCCCCCAGGGGCTCGGCCTCGCGGCGACCTTCACCTACTGACCGCGACGCGCGCGCCAGCGCGGCTCAGGGCGCGGCGATCTTCTCGCGCAAGCGCTTCGTGACGTGGGGGTAGCCCTGCCCCGGGGTGGTGAGCATGCGGTGGAACTGCTGGTAGTAGTTCTTCGCCAGGCTCGACCCCTCGGTGCGGATGTCGACCACCTTGTAGGCTCCGGACGCCGAGCTCACGATGTAGTCCACCGTGACCGGGCTCTCGCGCGGCTTGGTCTTCGACTTGGCCTCGGTGCGGATGGTCGTGTCACCACCGTTGGCCCGCGAGCCCTTGTAGGTGACCTCGTAGTCGAGGGTCTTGCGGAGGTTCTTCTTGTAGTTGCGCTCCACCAGCCTGCGGAGCAGCTCGGTGACCTCCTTCTTTTGGTCGGCGCTCAAGGAGTCCCAGTGGTTCTGGCACTGGCTCACGCGGGGGGGACAAGGCAGGCCGAACGTGCGCCGCGCGAGCTCGTCGTAGTCGACCATGCGGTCGAGCTCGCTGGAGATGGTCGCCTCGCGCCCGGGGTTCGGGGGCTGCTTCATCAGGGCGGTGAGCCGGCCGTGCTCCTGCTCGACGAAGGCCTGGGCGTTGGCCTGCGCGCCCGCGGGTGGTGCGAGCGCGACGAAGGTGAGGCACGCCGCCGCGGCGACGAGGCCGCGGAGGGCGCGCCCGAGCGAGGCGCCCGGCGCGCTCGACGCAGGGCGAGGAGACGGGGAGAGCGGGGACTTCGTCATGGCGAGACTCCTAGCAAGCAACGTGCCGGACGCAATACGGACAAGTGGGCGAAGGGGGCGAGCCGTGAGGCGCGGTGAGCACCCGCGGGGTAGACGAACGCGCGCGCGGGTCCATTCACCGCGCGGCCGAATCGTGTTTAATGTTCGATGGTTGGCTCAGGAAGCGGCGAGGGGCGATCGCCCTCGGCGGCCCGCGGGAGGGTCACGGAGAACACCGCCCCCGCGCCGTCAGGGGAGCGCACCTCGATGCGGGCGCCGACCTGCGCGTGGTCCTCGACGATGCGCTTGACGACGGCGAGCCCGAGCCCCGCTCCCGTCGCGCGGGTCGTGTAGAACGCGTCGAAGATGCGCGCCCGGTCTGGCGCGGCGATGCCCGGGCCGCCGTCCTCGACCTCCACGAGCACGTCGTCATCGTGCGGCTCCACTCGGATCGTGACCGCCGAGCCGGCGCGCGTGACCTGCACCGCGTTGCGCACCAGGTTCCACAAGACCTGCTTCATCTGCGCGGGATCGCAGACCGCGAGCGCGGGCCCGTCGGGGCCCACGAAGCGCACCTCGACGTCGCCCGAGGCGCTGCGCTCGGAGTGCGAGGCGAGCGCGCGCACCTCGCGGGCGATCCGCGCGAGGTCCACGACGTGCGGGCTCGGCGCGCGCGGGCGCGCCAGATCCATCATGTCGGTCACCAGGTCGTTCAGGCGGAGCGACTCTCGGAAGATGATCGCGCAGAGCTGGCGGTCCTCCTCGGACAGCTCGGGCGACTCGCGCAACATCTCCACGGAGCCCGAGATCGAGCCGAGCGGGTTTCGGATCTCGTGAGCCAGACCGGCCGCGATGCGCCCGAGGACGGCCAGGCGCTCCGCCTCCTCCGCTCGCGCCGAGGCGAGCGCGAGCGCGCCGCCCGTCCGCGTGAGCCGCTCGGCGAGGTACCCCGCCAGCGACGCGACGAGGCCGATGCCGAGCACGTTCGTGGCGAGCGGATAGGCCATCGCCTCGAGCGTGGTCGCGTACGCGGCGCCCAGCTGATCCGACGGGGGCGTGAGCGTGTGGCTGGCGAAGCCGACGCAGAGCATCACGTACACGCCGATGCCCGAGAGCGCCGCGATCGCGGCCCCGCGGAGGCCGACCAGCACCGCGCCGAGCACGCACGTGAGCGCGTAGAAGGAGGTCGCCCCGCTGCCCGGCCCCCCCGAGGCGTAGACGATGGCGGTCCACGTGAGCTGGTCGGCCACGAGCTGACCCACCGCGACCTCGCCGAGGTGGCGGCCTCGACGGAGCGCCAGCGCGTACCCGAGGGCCAGAAGGAAGCCCGACCCGAGCGTCAGGAACATGACCCGCTGGCTCGCGGGGTAGCGCTTGAGGTCGCCGTTCAGGTAGAGGAACGACGTCGCCGCGAGCAGCGCGATGAGGAACCCGAGGCGCAGGGCGGTGACCCACGCGAGGCGCCTCGGCAGCTCCGCGTCGCGCGCCCCGATCGGCAGCCCGAGCTTCATGCAACGGCCACCGCGGGCGCCCTCAGGTGGTCTTGATCTTTCCGGCGATGCTGAAGATCGGGAGGTACATCGAGATGAGCACGACGCCGACCGTGCCGCCGATGCCGACCATCATCACGGGCTCGATGAGGCTCGTGAGCGCGGCGACGGCCACGTCGACCTCGTCCTCGTAGAAGTCCGCGATCTTCGTCAACATTTGGTCGAGCGCGCCGGTCTGCTCGCCGACGCCCACCATCTGCACGACCATCGGCGGGAACACCTTCGCCTCGAGCAGCGGGACCGAGATGTTCTGGCCCTCGCTGACCTTCTGCTTGCAGAAGTAGATGGCGTCCATGATGATCAGGTTGCCCGCGGTCTTGGCCACGATGTCGAGCGCGTCGAGGATCGGGACGCCCGAGGTGAGCAGGGTGCCGAGCGTGCGCGTGAAGCGCGCGACGGCGATCTTCTGGAGCACGTCGCCGATGACGGGCAGGCGGAGGAACACCCGGTGCGCCGCGCGCTTGAAGGGCACGCGGCTGTACGCGAGCGTCCACCCGAAGACGATCGCGCCCGTCGTGATGAGGATGAGGAAGAAGTGGCTCGTGAAGCCCTCGGAGACGGCCACCACCTTCTGCGTGAGCCACGGGAGCTCGTCGTCGGAGCCGAGGTCTTTGAAGATGCCCTTGAACTGGGGGACGACGAAGCCGAGCAGGCCGACGATGAGGACGACGAAGATGACGAAGACGACCGACGGATAGACGAGGGCGCCCTTCACCTGGCGCGCCAGCTTGACCGCCTTCTCGTTGTATTGTGCGAGGCGGTTCAGGATGGTGTCCAAGATGCCGCCGACCTCGCCGGCCTGCACGAGGTTGACGTAGAGCTGGTCGAACACCTTGGGGTGCCTGCGGAGCGAGTCGCTGAAGGTCATGCCCTGCTCGACCGAGGCCTTGATGTCGGCGAGGACGACGGCGAACCGCTTGTTCTCGGTCTGCCCTTGGAGGATGTCGAGGCACTGCACGATGGGCAGGCCCGCGTCGATCATGGTGGCGAAGAGGCGCGTGAAGGTGAGCAGGTCCTTGGCGCTGACGCCCGACCCGAACGAGATGTTGATCGACGCCGACTTCTTCTTGACCTTCGTCGGCATCAGCTGCTGCGCGCGCAGCCGCGTGTTGACGACGGACTCGTCCTCGGCCTCCATCGTGCCGCGCCGCAGGTCGCCCGCACGGCCGCGCGCCTCCCAGACAAACTCCGCCATCCCCCAAGCCTACCGGTGCAGCCCCGCCGCGGTCAAAAGGCTTGCGCGGGGCGCGACCTTTTCGACGCGTCGTGGCGCGTGTGGTTGAATGTCGGCGTGACCCGCGTGCCCTTACGGGGAGACCCCGCCGACTACGACCTGCACGCCTGGTGTGACGGGGCCGCCTCCCTCTCCGCGCGCCTCGTGCGCGAGGGTGTCGCCCCGCAGGTCGCCTCCGGGTACTTCCGCTGCGCTCGGCCGGGCGTCCCCGCGGCGAGCCACGGGAGCGGCGCGGTGGAGTCGTTCTTCGATCTCGCCAGCCTCACGAAGCCCATGACCGCGCTCGCCTTCGAGGCGGCGGGCCTCGATCGGCGCGCGCCGCTCGAGGCCTTCCTGCCGGAGCTGCGCGGCTCCCGCACGGCCCGCGTCCCGCTCGAGCTGCTCTTCGCGCACCGCGCGGGGCTGCCGGCGCACCTGCGGCTCTACGAGGACCTCGAGGCGGGGCGCGCCGACGCGTCCGCGGCGCTCCTCACGGCGTCCAACGCGCGCACCGAAGCGCCCCCCGAGCACGGCCGGGACGGGCACGAGCCGCTGTACAGCGATCTGGGGTACATCCTCGCGGGCGCGGCGCTCGCGCGCGCGGTGGGCGCGCAGGACGCGGGCGAGGCGATCGGCGCGCTCATCGCCAAGCCGCTCGGCCTGTCCGGTTCCCTCGGCACGGCGCGCGCGCTGCGGGCGGCGGGGGTCGGTTTCGACGTCCGCGCCGTCCCGACCGAGG
>CAZHGG010000502.1:0-5312 GCA_964531755.1 uncultured Polyangiaceae bacterium | reverse complement strand
TCGGCGAGTGCCGCGGCGGCGAGGCGCTCGACATGCTCCAGGCCATGAACACCGGGCACGACGGGTCGATGACCACGACCCACGCGAACTCGCCGCGCGAGGCCATCAACCGCCTCGAGACCCTCGTGCTGATGGCGGGCCTCGACCTGCCGGTGCGCGCCATCCGCGAGCAGATCGCTGGAAGCGTGAACATGATCGTCCAGCAGAGCCGCCTCTCCGACGGTTCGCGCAAGGTGACCGCCATCAGCGAGGTGACCGGCCTCGACCGCGAGTCGGGCGACATCGAGCTGCGCCACATCTTCGCCTTCGTGCGCACGGGCACGGGCCCCGGCGGCAAGGTCATCGGCGAGTTCCGCGCCACCGGCTACTTGCCGTCGTTCCTCGATACGTTCATCGTGATGGGGCTCGTGAAGCCCGGGGAGCCCTACGTATGATGAGCGGCAGGATGGGCGACGTGTCGCCCCTGACGGAGGTGCTGAAATGGGCGAGCGCCGGGGTCACCGGCCTCGCGCTGTTCGCCGGCACGTGGGCCGCGGCGTCCGACCAGTCGGGGCCCGTGTACCGCTACTGGGCCCGGTACAACTCGCTGCTCGAGCAGCGGCTGCGCCCGATGTTCATCTTCATCCCCGGGCAGAACATCACCCTCGGGCAGCTCGGCGTCGCGTTCTTCCTCATCACCGCGAACGTGCTCTTCTCCATCCCGCTCTGGTGGGCGGGGCTCCTCCTCATCGCCGTGGTGCCGCTCGTGTACATCGAGGCGATGCGCCGAAAGCGCGTCGAGCTCATCGAGGAGCAGCTCGACAACTTCATGCTCGCCCTCGCGAACGCGCTGAAGACCACGCCGAGCATCGGCGGCGCGCTCAACTCGGTGGCGTCGGTCATCACCGATCCGATGCGCCAGGAGGTCGACCTCGCCCTGAAGGAGATGAAGGTCGGCAGCACGCTCGACCAGGCCCTCCTCCACATGGCCGCGCGCGTCGGCAGCCGTCAGCTCGACTCGGCCCTCTCGTCGGTCCTCATCGGCCGGCAGGTCGGCGGCAACCTGCCCAAGGTGCTTGAGGCGACCGCAAACACCCTCCGCGAGATGCGACGCCTCGAGGGCGTCGTGCGCACGAAGACCGCGGAGGGCAAGATGCAGCTCTGGGTCATCGCCGTCATGCCGTTCGGCCTGCTCGTGGGCCTGAACTCTCTCTGGCCCGGGTACTTCGATCCGCTCACCAAGAGCGTCACGGGGTACCTTATCAGCACGGGCTGCGTCGCCTGCTGGGCCAGCTCGATCATCATCGCCCGCAAGGTGCTCGCGGTGGATCTCTGACATGCCCACGTACTCCTGGCAGCTCCTCACGCTCCGCTACTCGGTGCCGGTCCTCATCGGCCTCGCGCTCGGGCTCGCGCTCTACACGATCGGCAGCGCGCCGAGCCGGCAGGCGAGCCGCTTCGGCCTGCGCGGGCTGAAGCGACAGCGCGCGCTGGCGAACAACGAGACCTGGGCCAGCATCGAGCCCGTCGTGCGCTGGCTCGGCCTCCGCGTCAGCGGCATGCCCACCGACGAGCAGCGCGCGGCGCTCGACAAGCAGATCGGCCTCGCCGGCGACTTCATGGGCATCAGCGCCGACGAGTACATCGCGCTCACGATCCTCGCCACGCTGGCCGGTGGCCTCGTCGGCGGCATCTTCGGCTGGATGATGGACCTCGGGCAGATCACCCTCCTCGCCGGGCTCGCGCTCGGCGGGTCGATGCCCTACATGCAGATCAGCGGCGAGGCCCAGGAGCGCCTGAAGTCGGTGAGCCGCGGCCTGCCGTATGTCATCGATCTCATGGCACTTTCCATGGGCGCGGGGCTCGACTTCCCCGGCGCCGTGCGCCAGGTGGTCGACAAGTCGAGCAACCCCTCCGACCCCATCGTCGAGGAGTTCACGCTCCTCCTCCAGACCATGAACCTCGGGCGCACCCGCAAGGACGCGCTCGTCGAGTTCATGAACCGCTGCCCGTGCGAGGCGGTGATCGAGTTCGTCAACTCGCTGGTCCAAGCGGAGGAGCGCGGCAACCCCGTCTCCGAGGTCCTCAGCATCCAGGCCGGCGTGTCACGGCAGCGCCGCTCGGTCCGCGCGGAGGAGTCGGCCGCGAAGGCGGGCGTCGCCATGGTCGGTCCCCTCATGCTCGTGTTCTTCGCGATCATGGGCCTCATCCTCGGTCCGGCCATGATGAACATCACGGGCGGCCTCTAGTGCCGCGCCTCCGTCGAAGCCACGCCCAAGAACGCGATGCCCTCGTCGTTTCGCTTGTCGTTTCGCTGGGCTCCGCCCAAGCCTGTGTGCACAATTCAAGAGAGTTGATGCACTCGCCGGTGTAGAAAGGTTGTCGCGTGCGCGTCCTCCGCTTCCAGATCCGACTCCCCACCGGCCAGATCGAGCAGCTCAACATCGAGTCCGAGCGCGTGCTCATCGGGAGCGGCGCGCACTGCGAGATCCGCCTGCCGCTGGACCAGGCGGCGGTGGAGCACCTCCTCGTCGAGCTCGGCCCGGCGGGCGTCTTCGTGAAGGCGCTGAACTTCCAGCCCTCTCCCACGATCAACAACGTCCCGTTCATGCAGTCGCCGCTCCCGCCGGACGCGGTGCTCGGCGTCAACCAGACCCAAATCGCCGTCGCCATCGCCGACTCCGCGGGCCTCGGCGGGCAGACCCAGCAGAAGAAGAAGGGGCAGAGCCCGCTCGCGTTCATCGGCCTCGCGCTCATGCTCCCCGCCGCGGGGTACCTGTTCCTCGCCCCCGACGAGGCCGGCGGGCCCGTGCTCGCCAAGAAGGAGGCGCCGGCGCTCTGGGGGCCGCCGATCGCGGCGTGCCCCGTGGGCGGCGTGCAGGGGCTCGCCCGCGCCCAGGAGCGCATGGCCATCGCCGACGCGAAGCGCGAGCGGCGGCCCTTCCACGTCGCCGACGGCGTGCACGCGGTCCCTTTGTTCGAGGAAGCGGCCGCGTGCTACCGTGTGGGCGGCGACGCGGTCTCCGCGGGCATCGCCGACCAGGCGGCCCGCGCGATGCGCGCCGAGCTCAACGACGACTACCGCACCCAGCAGGTGCGGCTCGACCACGCGCTCTCGGTGGAAGACTGGGCGCTCGCCCAACGGCAGGTCCGCACGCTTCAGCAGTTCACCACCGGAAAGACGGGCGAGTACGTGACATGGCTCTCGAACCTCGACAGGAAGCTCAAGCTGAAGATCGGCGAGGCCGCCAAGAAGACGTGAGCGCAGGCAACTCGTGCAGAGTGCACGCTTCCCGCGCGCTCGTGGCGCTGGCCGTGGTGCTCGGCGCCGCGGGGTGCGGCCCGCCGTCGGCCTCGGAGACCATCAAGGCCGACGTGGCGACGTACAGCCGCGAGCACACGGTCGACAAGCTCATCTCCCGGGGCCGCGGCTTCGCGGCGGTGGGCGACTACGTGCGCGCCGAGGAGTACCTCGCGGACGCCCTCGCCCAGGGCGGCGATCCCCGCCAGATCATGCCGCTCCTGCTCGAGGTGTGCATCAAGGAGTCGCGCTTCCGGCTCGCCGCGAAGTACGCGCGCGAGCACCTCGTGCACCACCCGAATGACGTGCGCGTGCGGCTCGTGCTCGCGTCGCTCTACTCGGCGACCGACGAGCCCAAGCTCGCGCGCGTCGAGTTCGAGCGCGTGCTCGCGGCGAGGCCGAACGACGCCCAGGCGCACTACGCGCTCGCCGTGCTCCTGCGCGACGCCGAGCAAGACCTCGTGGCCGCCGACTCCCATTTTCGCGAGTACCTGCGGCTCGAACCGAAGGGCTCCCACGTCGAGGAAGCGCGGGCCTCCATCCTTCACCGCGTCGAGGGCGACACGCCATGATCCCGAAGGAAATATTCGAAGAGACGCTCCTCCAGTTCTTCGGGCCGATCCGCCCCCTCCTCGAGGACCCGGGCGTGAGCGACATCATGATCAACGGGCCCGGGCAGATCTACTTCGAGAAGAAGGGCACGCTCCACCTCTCCGACTCGACCTTCGAGAGCGTCGAGCACCTCACGGCGGCGCTGCGCAACGCCGCCCAATACGTCGGCAAGCACATCGACGAGGAGCGCCCCATCCTCGAGGGGCGCCTGCCCGACGGGTCGCGCATCGAGGCGGTGCTGCCGCCGGCCGCGCCGGACGGGCCGTGCGTGTCCATCCGCCGGTTCTTCAAGGAGACGCTCACCGTCCAGCGCCTCATCAACTTCGGCGCCATGACCGACGAGGTCGCCGAGGCGCTCAAGGTGTTCGTCGCCTCGAAGCTGAACGTGCTCATCGCGGGCGGCACGGGCTCGGGCAAGACCTCGATGTTGAACGCGCTCTCGTCGTTCATCCCCGAGGAGGAGCGGGTGGTCATCATCGAGGACTCGCGCGAGCTGCAGCTGCAGCGCACCCACGTCTGCCAGCTCGAGGCGCGGCCACCCGATCCGAAGGGCAAGGGCGAGGTGAAGATCCGCGACCTCTTCCGCGCGACGCTGCGCCTGCGCCCCGACCGCATCGTCGTCGGCGAGATCCGCGGCGGCGAGGCCCTCGATCTCGTGCAGGCCATGACCTCCGGCCACGGCGGCTGCATGTCCACGCTGCACGCCACCTACCCGCGCGACACCATCACGCGCCTCGAGACCATGGGCATGATGAGCGACGTCGACATGCCGCTGCACGCGCTCCGCGTGCAGATCGCCTCGGCGGTGAACCTCATCGTCCAGGTGTCGCGCCTCCAGGACGGGAGCCGCAAGATCACGCACGTCACCGAGGTCTTGGGGTATGATGCGACCACGAGCTCGTATCAGATGCAGGACATTTTCGTGCGCGAGTACCAAGGGTTCGACCCGTCCGGAAAGATCGAGAGCACGATCGGCCCGACCGGCATCATCCCGCGGTGCATCGAGCAGCTGCACGAGCACGGGCTCGACCTGCCGGCCTCGGTCTACGAAGCCGCGCAGCGTCGGCGCTAGCTCTCCCCCCCTCTCCCCTCGCGTGTCTGTCCCTTCATGGCGGCCTCCACCCACGTCATCGAGATCGTGAACGGAATCGGTGAGCCGGGGTTCATCCCGCTCACCTCCGGGAAGGAGTCCCCCACGCTGAGCATCGGCCGCCGCGGGCAGTGGCGCGTGGACGGGGCGCGCATGCTCGACGTGCACGCCTACGCGTACTTCGACGGCTACGCGCTCTTCCTCCAGACCACCGACCCGAACAACGCCGCCTGCGTGGACGGGTTCCCCATCGGCACCGAGTGGACCGAGGTGCGCCCGCCGTGCATGATCGAGATCGGCGGCGCACGCCTCGAGTACCGCGCGGAAGAG
>CAZHGG010000501.1:0-5323 GCA_964531755.1 uncultured Polyangiaceae bacterium | reverse complement strand
GCGGGGCGGGGGAGAGGGGGCGTGACACGGCCTCAAGGTAGCACCGATGCCCGCCACGCGGCGACTCGTCAAGGTCATTGACAAGTTGTCCGCGCTGCTGGATACCCTCGGCCCATGCAAAAGAGACCGCGCGCGCCGAAGGCCCCGAAGCCGAGCCCCCGAGCCCCCGCCGAGCCCGCGAAGGCCGAGGGCGCCTCCGCGCCGCTCGCGGGCGCGGAGGGCGCGGGCCCGACGGAGCTCCTCCTCCGCGTGAGTCGGCTCCTGGGCGACCTCACGGTGCGGCGCATGCGGGCCCAGTTCCCGGGGTTCCGCGCGTCGCACGGGCGGCTCCTGCCGCTCCTCGACGCTGGCACAGCCCGCCTCACCGATCTCTCGCAGCGGCTCGGTGTGAGCAAACAAGCGGCCGGGCAGCTCGTCGAAGAGCTCGAGTCCGAGGGGCTGCTCCAGCGCGAGGCGGATCCCGCGGATCGCCGCGCCCGGCGCGTGCGCCTCACGTCGCGCGGCAAGCGCATCGCGGCGGACGTGCGCGAGCTCCACGCGTCGTTCGACGCGGCCCTCGAGGCGCGCCTCGGCGCGGGAGACCGCGCCGCGGTCGTCGCCGCGATGCTCGAGCTCTCGCGCTGGGCCGAGGGCGCCGGCGCCGCGCTCGAGCCCTCGGTCGACTAGAGCGGCGCTCGCGCTCGACGGCGGCGCGGCCATTTGCGAGAGTGCGCCCCATGCAGCACGCGCGCACGATCGTGGTGGGGGCGGGGATGAGCGGGCTCGCGGCCGCCGCCGCCCTCGGCAAGGACCACGACACCCTGGTCCTGGAGGCCGACCGCGAGATCGGTGGGTACTGCAAGACCGTCAAGCAAGATGGCTTCGTGTGGGACTACTCGGGCCACTTCTTCCACTTCAAAGACCCTGCGATCGAAGCCTGGCTGCGGGCGCGCATGCCCGGGCAGGAGATCCGCACGGTCGAGAAGCGGAGCTTCATCTCGCACTCGGGCGGCGCGCGGCGCATCGATTTCCCGTTCCAGAAGAACATCCACCAGCTCCCGAAGGAGGAGCTCATCGACTGCCTGGTGGACCTCTACTTCGCGCGGGCGCCGCGCGAGCTGCTCGGCGCCGACGCGCCGCCGCCGGCCGCGGAGGAGAGCTTCAAGGACATGCTCTACGGCCGCTTCGGGCGGTCGATCGCCGAGAAGTTCCTCATCCCCTACAACGAGAAGCTCTACGCGTGCGATCTCGGCCAGCTCGACAAAGACGCGATGGGTCGCTTCTTCCCGCACGCCGACCTCACGGCGATCGTGCGCAACATGCGGGCGCCCGACAACAGCTCGTACAACGCGACGTTCACCTACCCGGAGGGCGGCGCCATCGAGTACGTCAAGGCCGTCGCCTCCGAGGTGGCGCCCTCGGCGCTCGCCCTCTCCGAGCCGGTCACACGCATCGATCTCGACGCCAAGGTGGTCACCACCCCGCGCCGCCAGGTGCGCTTCGACCGGCTCATCTCCTCGGCCCCGCTGAACCGCCTCGCCGCCCTCACCGGCATCGCCCACGACCCGGGCGTGTTCTCCTGGAACAAGGTCCTCGTGTGGAACCTCGGCTTCGACCGCAAGGGGCCCGACGACGTCCACTGGATGTACTACCCCGACCGCGCCACCTCGTTTTACCGCATCGGCTTCTACGACAACATCTTCGGCGCCGATCGCATGAGCCTCTACGTGGAGCTCGGGTACCCCGCCGGCGCGGAGGTCGACGCCCTCGCCATGCGCGCGCGCGTGCTCGCCGATCTCGAGCGCGAGGGCGTCGTCGCCGGCCACGAGCTCGTGTCCTCGCACAGCGTGGTGATGGATCCCGCTTATGTGCATATTACACGCGCATCCATCGCCGAGACCGACCGGCTGCGCGCGGAGCTCGCGAAGCGCGACGTGCACTCCATCGGGCGCTACGGGGCCTGGACCTACTGCTCCATCGAGGACAACATCGTCGAGGCGCGCGCGCTCTGCGCGGCGCTCGGAGCGTGACGACGCGACGAAGACCAAGGAGAGACGATGAGCTTCGAAGGAAAGGCGCTCCGCGTGGTGCGCGAGGGCGCGGTCGCCGAGGTCGTGCTGCTCGGGCCCGGCAAGGGCAACGCGATGGGCCCTGACTTCTGGGCCGAGTGCCCTGAGGTCTTCACGCGGCTCTCGAAGGACGACGACGTGCGCGCGGTCGTGGTGTACGGCCAAGGCGAGCACTTCACGTTCGGCCTCGACCTGAAGGGCATGATGCCCGCGCTCATGCCGCACCTCGCGCCGCCCAACCTGGCGAAGCAGCGCACGGGGCTCTACGAGCTGGTGCTCGACCTGCAGCGCTCGTTCGACGCCGTGGAGGCGTGCAAGAAGCCGGTCATCTGCTGCCTTCACGGCCACTCCATCGGCGGTGGCCTCGACCTCGCGACCGCGTGCGACGTGCGCCTCGCGAGCGCCGACGCGAAGATCTCGGTGCGCGAGGTGCGCGTCGCCATGGTCGCCGATCTCGGGAGCCTCCAGCGGCTCCCGCGCATCGTGGGGCAGGGCGTCACCCGCGAGCTGGCCTACACGGGCAAGGACATCGACGCGGCCCGCGCGCTCCGCGTGGGCCTCGTCAACGACGTTCTCCCCGACAAGGCGAGCCTGCTCGAGAGCGCCCGCGCGATGGCGCGCGAGATCGCCGCGAACTCGCCGCTGGTCGTCTCGGGCATCAAGGAGGTGCTCGATTTCGGCGAGCGCTCGCACGTGCGCGACCGCGAGCGCTTCGTGGCCGTGTGGAACGCCGCGTTCCTGGCCTCCAACGATTTGGGCGAGGCCATGGCGGCGTTCATGGAGCGACGCGCGCCGGTGTTCAAGGGCGAGTAGGCCTGGCGCTCTCGAGGGCGAGGCGCCGCGTCACGGCGCACGGTCAGGTGCGGCCGCTCGGGCGCCGCATCTGGAAGGCCCGCGTCCCCTGCTTGCAGAGCGACATCGCCATCGAGCGGAGCTCGCCCAGCCCCGGGTTGGGCCGCTTGCCCGCGCCGAGGAGCGCGAGCTGGTTCTCGTACCAGGTCACGTCGAGCGCGGCGATCCGGTCGAGGGCGCGCACGCCCGTGGTGAGCCGCCGCACCTGGCTCACCACCGCCTCGCCGGCGAGGGCGCGCCGCGGGAGGTCGGGCTCCACGCAGAGCGCGCGCGCGAGCCCGACGAGGTCGACCGCGCCCTCACGGATCGGCGCCGCCATCCCGCTCGCTGTGCGGAAGCCGCCCGTGATCGCGAGCGGCACGGCGACCTTCGCGCGGACCGCCTCGACGAAGGCGAGGAAGTAGCCCTCGCGCTCCTCGCTGCTCCTGCGCTGAGCCCCGGTCATGGCGGGCGCCTCGTACGTGCCGCCCGACACCTCCACGAGGTCGACGCCCGCCTCCGCGAGCCACGTGATCACCTGGATCGAGTCGTCCTCGGAGAAGCCGCCTTTCTGGAAGTCGGCGGAGTTGATCTTGATGCCCACGGGGAACGCGGGGCCCACGCGCGCGCGGATCGCGCGGTAGACCTCCAGCGCGAACCGGGCGCGGTTCTCGAGCGAGCCGCCCCACCGGTCGTCGCGCCGGTTGTGGTGCGGCGACAAGAACTGGTTCACGAGGTACCCGTGCGCGCCGTGGATCTGCACGCCCGTGAAGCCGGCCTGCTTGGCGATCGCCGCCGTCGCGCCGAAGCGCGCGACGAGGTCCTCGATCTCGCCCTCGGTCAGCGCGCGCGGTGTGCGGAAGGCCGTGGCGAACGGCGGGCCGAAGGGCACCGCCGAGGGCGCGACGGTCTCCTTCGAGAGGAACGACGGTGACTGCTTGCCCGGGTGGTTCAGCTGCATCCATAGGTGCGCGCCGTCCGCGGTGCCGGCGGCCGCCCAAGCGCGGAGGGCCTCGAGGTCGCGGTCGTCCTCCACGACCACGTTGCCCGGCTCGCCGAGCGCGCGGCGGTCGATCATCACGTTGCCCGTGATCGCCAGGCCTACCCCGCCCTCCGCCCAGGTGCGGTAGAGCCGCGCGTGCGCGGCCGTGGGCGCGTACTCGCGCGAACCGAGGATCTCGCTCGTCGCCGACTTCATCAGCCGGTTCTTCAGCACCACGCCGTCGCGGAGGGGGAGGGGCTGCCCGAGCACTCGGGCGTCGGTGGTCGCGTCGGCGTCGCGCGCGACCGAGTGGGGCGGGCGCGCGTCGCTCGGTGCTTCGTGGCTCTCGTGAAGGCTCATGGTCGTCTCCGGGAGGTCGGGTGGAAGTAGTAGACCGGTCGTCTTTTAAATTGGTGGTGCGCGCCCGGGGCTAAGCCCGGAGCCGTGGGAGAAACAGGTCGTCCAAGACGAGCGCCACCGCCCGCTCGAGGGGCGCGTGGGAGCGCTCGAGCTTCGCGCGGAGCTGCCCGCCCTCCCACGCGTCCAACAGCAGGTCGGCGAGCTCGCGCGCCGGGCGATCGTCGCGCACCGTGCCCGCCGCCTGGGCCTCCCCCACGAGCTTCGTCACGCGGTCGCTCCAGCCGGCCATCACCCGCAGCATCGCCGCGCGCGCGGGCTCGCTCGACGAGGCGATCTCCCCCGCCAGGTTCCCCACGAGGCACCCCGCCCCGCCGGAGCCCGCCTGCGACTGGATCATGAGGCCGAAGGCGAAGCGGAGGGCCTCGAGCGGCCCGCCCTGGAACGTGGCGAGCAGGCCGTCCCACAGGCCGAGGAGCCGCTCGCCGTACCGCTCCACCACGGCCGCCACGAACGCGTCTTTGCTCTCGAAGTAGTTGTAGAACGAGCCCTTCGGCACCCGCACGGAGGCGAGCACCTCGCTGAGCCCGGTGCCGTGGTAGCCGTGGCTCAGGAACATGCTGAGGCCCTGGTCGAGGAGGGTCTCGCGCGTGGCCTCGCTGCGGCGTGGGCGTCCCATCCCAAGAGTATATGACCGGTCGTCTTTAAACGCAAGGGGTGGCGGCGCCGAAGGCGCCCGCGTAGCGTGGTCCCCATGGCGCGCTCCGAGCTCCGCACCGACTCTCCGTCGGCGCACTCGGCGGACGCGGGGCGCGTGCGCCTCCGCGTGTCCGACCGGCGGGCCATTCCATGGGGGGCGTCCCTCGCACCTCCGCTGGGCTGCGCGAAGCAGGAGGGCCTCTGCCTCCACCGCGCGCCGCGTCTTGCGCGCGGCGGCTCGCCGCGGGCCTGGACGCGCCCGCCTCGAACGTCCACGGGCAGGCTCGGGGCCCCGCGGCGCTCGGGGTTGGCGCTCCCGCCCGCGTCGTCCGCCGTGCCCACACACGCGCGCCGCGTCGCGGGCCCCGGAGTCGCGGGGGGCGCCCTTTTTCTCGCCGAGGGACCT
>CAZHGG010000500.1:0-5330 GCA_964531755.1 uncultured Polyangiaceae bacterium | reverse complement strand
ATTTTCTCTCCAAGTACAAGGGCCTCGTCTTCCAGATCCGCGCGGAGGGCATCACCCTCTCCGACCGGCGCGTCGTGAAGATGCTCAAGCTGTTCGCCGCGAGCGCGTTCCTCGACGGGCGGTCCCAGCCGGACGCGAGCGATTTCTTCGTGCTGAAGCACACCTGGAACAACGAGGACCAAGCGGCCATCCTCGAGGCGATCGTGACCCCCACGCTCGAGGCGCACTACCGCGACAACCCGCAGGCGAGGCGCGTGGGCTCCGCCGGCGTCGGCATCGAGGCGATCGCCGCCGAGATCGACCGCGTGCGCCAGGTGCTCACAGGCGGCGGCGGGCTCTCCGACGTGCAGCTCTTCAGCCAGCTCAAGGCGCTCAACGAGATCAAGGCGGCCCTCGGCGCGTCGCCGGACCCGCGCGCCCCCGAGCTCGTCCAGCGCGTCGACCAGCTCCTCGAGGCCGCCTTCCGCAGCGGCCGCTTCGCGCAGCTCTGAGCCGCCGTGCGGAGGCTCGTCGCGCTCGACACCGCCACGGCGCTCGGCTCGCTGGCGCTCTTCGAAGACGGCGCGCTCGTCCACGAGGAGGGTCGCCGCGTGTCGAACGCGCACGGCGAGTCTCTCCTGCCCATGCTCGCGCGTGCGCTCGAGGCGCGCGGCCTCGGGCCGCGCGACGTGCACGCTTGGGCGGTCGATGTCGGTCCAGGATCGTTCACCGGGCTGCGGATCGGCCTCTCCACGGTGATGGGCGTCGCGCTCGCCACGGGGGCGGAGGTCCTGGCCGTGTCCTCGCTCGACGCGCTGCTCGAGGCCGCCTCCGCGGTGCCCGGCGCGGACGACGCGACTGTGGCAGTGCTCGCGTCGGTGCCAGGAGAGGTCTTCGTCGCGGGGCGTGATCGCGCGGGTGCGTTGCGCCTCCCGCCGACGTGCGCGCGCGCGGCCGACCTCGGCGCGCTCCTCGCGTCCCACGGGATCGAGCGCCCGCGCTTCGTGGGGGAGGCGGCGGAGAGCCTGCGGGCGCTCTTCCCCGGGGCGTCGCTCCTCGTCGAGGCGCCGACGCATCTCCCCACCGCCGCGTCGGTCGGGCGGCTGGCGCTCGCGGGCCACGGTGAGGCCAGCCTCGCGCCGAGGTACCTCAAGCCCCCGTCGATCCACGGTCGCTGAGTGAGGCAACAAAAAGTGCGAGAGGCGAGCCGCACTGCGGCCCACCCCTCGTGGTCGCTCTCGCTCCGCTGTGCCTAGGCGCGTGGCGCCCCGCGGCTCAGAGCTTGCCGGAGCAGATCGCCTTCGCGGCGCCCATCTTGTTGCAGTAGAACTGCAGCGCGAGCTCGGTGCCGGGGCCCTGGTACCACTCGACGCGGAGCGAGTGCGTGCCCTTCTGGAGGTGCACCGGAGCGGTCTTCTCGGCCGTCGCATGGACGCCGTCGTTGTCGACGATCTTCAGGTCGTCGACGTACACGTTGCTGCCGTCGTCGGAGTTCGTCGTCAGCTCGTAGTCGCCCTCGGTGTCGACCGTGAGCGGCGCCTCGAAGCGGATCGCGAACCACTCGGTGCGCTTGGCGACGCCGGGGAAGCCCTCGGTGAACTGGCGCGTCGGCACGTTCAGCTCCTTGGCGAACAGCGTGGCCACGGGCTTGAGGGCGCCGAGGTCGGGCAGCTTCTGGCTGTCGGCCGGGATCTCGTAGACGCTGCCCAGGAAGTTCGCCTCCTTGGCGTCGCCGGAGCCGAACGGCGTGGGGCCGACGATGACGGGCGGCTCGCCGGGCGGCGCGGAAGGCGGGGTGACGGTGCCAGGCGCCTCCGGCGTCGTCGGCGTCTTGTTGCGGTCGACCATGCGGCCGGGCTTGATGACCGCTCCGCCGAACGCTGTGCGCATGTTGAGGACGCGCGACGGCGGCGCGACCGGGGTCGGGGAGGGGATCGCCGCAGGCGCGCCCGGGGCGGCTGGCGTTGCCGGCGTGGCCGGCGTGGGCGACTGCGCTCCGCCCGTTCCGCCCGCCTGGATCTGACACGCGACAAGGGCCGCCGAGGCCGTCGCGACGAGGAGCACGATGTGTTTCTTCATGAGAACGTATCCTCCACCAAGGAAAAGGTGCGCGAACGGTCGCGCGTCCCCGTTCGACGGGGCTCGGCCCGCCGCGATGCAATCCTCGCACGGGGCGGCGGCGCCGCGACTCAGAAAAGCACGCGCTCTCCCGCCGGATCAGTCGAAATCTTCGATCTTCCAGAGCCCACGCTCGCGCACGAGCTGCAGGGTGCCGGCCCCGTAGGGCATGGTGGCGCGGTCCCCGGTCTCCTCGATCGACGCGGTGGGGAGGGCCTGCTTCAGCGCCGTGAGGACGTGGAGCATCTCCTCCTTGTCCGGGCCCTCCCACGCCTTCCTCAGGCGCTCGGCGTCGAACCCCTCACGGTGCGCGTCGGGGATGTAGCGGAGGACCACGTCGAAGCGTCGCCGCTCCAGCGCGCGGACGAAGCCCATCAGGACGTGCTTCGGCGTGTCCTGCGCGTAGAAATCGAGGCTCGCGGGGTCGAGCTTCCACTTGCCGTTCTCGAGCACCAGCACGAGCTGCTCGCCGTCGCCGCCCGTCACCGTGGCCGTCACCAGCGGCGCCGAGGTGGGCCGCGCGAGCGCGCGCCCGATCTCGCGGACCTCGTCGGGGTTGTCCTTCAGGATGCGGCGGAACGCCTCGAGCGAGATCCCGCGCCGCGCGTCGTCGCTGAGCAGCCGGTACGCGTCCTCGGAGCGGCCCTGCTCCAGCGCTGCGGCGTACGCGCGCAGCACGCTCTGCGGGTCCTCCGCGCGAGGCGCGGCGCATGCGCTGGCGAAGAGCGCGAGCCCGACGAGGAGCGAGGCGAGGCGAGCCATCCCGTCGATCTCTATCACCAACGCGGGCGCGCTTCGAGCGCAACCGCCGACCGGGCGCGAGCGTCGGGCTTCTCCCTCGGCGGCGTTTCGCGATAGCTTCCAGCCACATCCCCGAGGAGACGCCCCTTGTCGCAAGACCCACGGTTCGAGATCGAAAGCCTGCCCATTCTCCCGCTCCGGAACAGCGTGGTGTTCCCGGCGAGCGTCGTGCCCATCAACGTGGGGCGCGCGCGGAGTGTCCGCCTCGTGGAGGACCTGCTGGGGCAAGAGCGGGCGATCGTGGGCATCGTCAGCCAACGCGACTCGTCGATCGACGAGCCCACCTTCGACGACCTCTTCGAGGTGGGCACGGTGGCGCGCGTCGTGAAGGTGATCCGCCTCGGTCCCTCGAACTACTCCGTCGTGCTCCACGGGCTCTCTCGCCTGCGCCTCGTCGGCCGCTCGGGGATCGAGCCGTACATGCGCGCCAAGGTGCGGCGCGTGTCGGAGGACCTCGAGCGCGACGCGGAGCTCGATCGCCTGTCGAACCGCCTCCGCGACGCCACGCGCGAGCTGCTCGGGCTCATGCCAAACCTCCCCAAGGAGACCCAGGGCGTGCTCGACAACGTGCGCGAGGCGGGCAGCCTGGCGGATCTCATCACGTCGAACCTGAGCTCGGAGCAGGCGAACGTGCAGGACAAGCAGGCCATCCTCGAGACCTTCGGGGTGCGTCCTCGCGTGCTCGCGGTCAGCCAGATCGTGCAGCGCCAGCTCGAGCTCTTGCGCGTGCGGCGCGAGGTGTCGAGCATGGTCGCCGACGAGGGGAAGAGCCAGCGCGAGCAGATCCTGCGCCAGCAGATGCGGAGCATCCGCGAGGAGCTCGGCGAGGGCGAGGACGACGAGATCGAGGACCTGCGCGAGAAGGTGCGCCTCGCCCAGCTCCCCGAGGACGCGCTCAAGATCGCGAAGAAGCAGCTCGGGCGCCTCGGGGGCATGCACCAGCAGTCGGCCGAGTTCAACGTCACCCGCACCTACGTCGAGTGGCTCGCCGACCTGCCGTGGCAGAAGACCACGACCGACAAGCTCGACGTCGACGACTGTAGGCGGTGCCTCGACGAGGACCACTTCGGCCTCGACAAGGTGAAGCGCCGCATCGTCGAGTACATGGCCGTGCGGAAGCTGCGGAGCGACAAGAAGGGGCCGATCCTCTGCTTCGTCGGGCCGCCGGGCGTGGGCAAGACCTCCCTCGGGCGGAGCATCGCGCGCAGCATGGGGCGGCGCTACCACCGCATCGCGCTCGGCGGCGTGCGCGACGAGGCGGAGATCCGCGGGCACCGGCGGACCTACGTTGGCGCGCTGCCGGGGCGCATCATCCAGGGGCTGAAGAAGGTGGGCGTGAAGAACCCTGTCTTCGTGCTCGACGAGATCGACAAGATGGGCGTGGACGTCGCCGGCGATCCCGCCTCCGCGCTCCTCGAGGTGCTCGATCCGGCGCAGAACAACGCCTTCCAAGACCACTACATCGACACGCCGTTCGACCTGTCGCAGGTCACGTTCATCGCCACCGCGAACAACCCCGACACCATCCCTGGGCCCCTCTGGGATCGCCTCGAGGTCATCGAGGTGCCGGGCTACACGCTCGCGGAGAAGCGCAACATCGCCCGCGAGTTCCTCTGCCCGAAGCAGCTCTCGTCGCATGGGCTCACCGACGAGCGCCTCGAGTTCGACGCGAGCGGCATCGCGTCGCTCATCGACAACTACACGCGCGAGGCCGGGGTCCGCGGGCTCGAGCGCCAGATCGGCAGCGTGTGCCGGCACGTCGCCATGAAGCTCGCCGAGGGGGAGGACGTGCGCGTCGTGGCCGACGCCGCCCGCGTGCAGGAGATCCTCGGCGCGCCCAAATACGTCCCCGATCTCGCGGAGCGCACGAGCGCTCCGGGCGTCGTCACCGGGCTCGCGTGGACGCCCGCCGGGGGCGACGTGCTCTTCATCGAGGCCACCAAGATGTCTGGCCGCGGCGACATCGCGGTCACCGGCAACCTGAGGAGCGTCATGCAGGAGTCGGCGGCCGCGGCGATGTCGTTCGTGCGCAGCCGCGCGAAGGATCTCGGCCTCGACCCCGAGTTCCTGCGCACGATCGACCTCCACCTCCACGTGCCCAAGGGCGGCACCCCGAAGGACGGCCCCTCCGCGGGCGTCACGATGTTCACGGCCGTCGCGTCCCTGCTGCTGCACGCCGCGGTGAAGCGCGAGATCGCCATGACCGGCGAGATCACCCTGCGCGGCAACGTGCTCCCGGTGGGGGGCATCAAGGAGAAGCTCCTCGCCGCGCACCGCGCGGGCATCACCGAGGTGCTCATCCCGAGCCAGAACGAGCGCGACCTCGACGACGTGCCGAAGGACGTCCTCTCTGGCTTGAAGGTCCACTTGATAAAGCGAATTGACGAAATTCTCCCGCTCGTCCTCGAGCCGCCCGCCCCGGCGGAGGAGGT
>CAZHGG010000499.1:0-5345 GCA_964531755.1 uncultured Polyangiaceae bacterium | reverse complement strand
GTGACGCCGCCCGCGACGAGCGTGCGCGGGTCGAACGCGCCACGGTCGCCGAAGCCCCGTGCCGGCCGCGGGACGGCGCACACGAGCGCCGCCGCGCCCGCCACGCACAGCGCGACGAGCCTCGTGGTGCGCCGCGCCCGGCGATCAGTCGAAGTCATCGACGCGCCAGATGCCCGCCTCTCGCCGCAGGCGCACGTGGTGGCCACCGGGGACGAGCACCGTGGCGACGTCGCCCTTCGCACGGACGTCGAGCGACTCTGGGCGCTCGAGCCCGACGACCAAGGAGCGGAGGTCGTTCTCCACGGCAGCGCGCGTGCTCGGAGACAACACGCGCATGAGCCCCGCGTAGCTGCGGCGCGCGAGCACCTGCCGGAGCCCAACGAGCGCCTGCTCGGGCGTCCGGGCGCCGCCAGGCAAGGCGCCCGACGCCGTGACCTGGAAGCGCCCCTGCCGGAGGTCGAGGGTGGCCTCCTCGCCGTCTTCGAAGCGCAGCCGCGCGACCGCCTCGACCCGTGTGTCCGCCGCGGCGAGGAGCTTGCCGCGCTCGGCGAGCTCTCCCCGCTGCTCCGCCACGGTGCGCTTGATGTCCTCGCGGCTCCGCTCGCGTTGGCCGCTCTCGGTGAGCATGCCATAGAGCGCGTCGCCGTCCCCGCGCTCGGCAGCGCGGCGGTACTCGTCGACCGCGCCCCGCGGATCGGGGACGGAGTCGGCGCACCCGGCGACGACCGAGCCCGCGGCGACGAGCCCGGCGAACGAGGCGAGCCAGGCGAGCCAACGAGGATGGGACGGCCGCGTGCGCAACATGGGCACGCCGAGGCTAGCAAAACCCGCGCGGCGAGGAGGCCCCTTTTGTCTCCCGCCCGAGCGCTGGGTCACTTGCCGCGCGGAGCCTCCGGGCGCTCGGAGCGCGCGGGCGAGAGCACGACGTCGAGGCCGAACTCCTCGCGGAGCAGATCCCCCTTCTGGCGGACCGTCCACTCCTCGAGCTCGCGGTCGCCCTCTCCGCGGAGGTGCAGCAGCAGCCGCCGGCGCGGCTCGTCGACCTCTCCGCGGACGCCCTCGACCCGACCGAGGTGCTCGCGGTCGAGCGCGTCCGCCACCCGCAGGATGGCGGCGAGGCTCCGCACCTTGGCGCGCGCGTCCTTGTCGAGGTCGCGGAAGTTGGGGTGGGCGGGGTCGGGGAGGCTCTTGCGATGGTAGCGCGCGACGTTCGCCACGACCGCGCGCTCGTCGGGAGAGAGCCCCATGATGTCGGACTGTTGGATGAGGTAGAAGCTGTGCTTGTGGTGGCCGTCGTAGCGGACGTAGTCCCCGATGTCGTGGAGGATGGCGGCCGCCCGGAGCAGCACGCGGTCTCGCGCGCGGAGGCCGTGCAGGGCCCAGAGGTCGTCGAAGAGCTGGGCGGCGAGGCGGTCGACGACCTCGGCGTGGCCCTCGTCGAAGTGGTAACGCTGCCCCAGGCGCGTGCAGCCGGCGAGCAGGCGCGAGGCCTCGGCCTCCTCGTCCCACGCGTCGAAGTGTCTGTCGACGAGCTCGATGAGGATGCCCTCCTTCAGCCCCACGCCCGGCGCGACGATCGCGCCTTGGTAGAAGTGCTCGGCGACGCGCAGGAAGATGCTCACGGCGGGCACGATGGTGTCCGCGCGGTCCGGCCGGAGCGCGTAGACGCGCTGGCGCTCGGCCGCTGGCATCGCGAAGAGCTTGGCGCGGAGCTGCCGGGCGAGGGTCACGTCGATGGCCCTCGGGAACCCGAGGTGCCCGCCCCGCACCGGGCAGAGCTCGGCGAGCGTCTCGACGTTCCCGCCCGTGCCGATCACGAGATCGAACGAGGTCTTCTTGAGCTGCGGGAGGGCCTCGCCGAGCGCGCGGTCGATGCCCTCCTCGAGGAGGCGGGCGCGCACGTCGTCGACCACGACCGCGCCCTTCAGGTAGGTCTCGAGCATCCGCACCGTGCCGAGCGGGAGCGACATCGAGAACGTCGACTGCCCGTTGTCCAGCACGGTGAGCTCGGTCGAGCCGCCGCCCACGTCCACGAGGAGCGCCCGGCGCTCCTCCAGCGCGAGGCGCCGCACCACCGCGAGCTGGATGAGGCGCGCCTCCTCGATGCCCTCGATGATCTCGAGCTCGATGCCGGCCTCGCGGCGCGCCCGCTCGACCAGCGTGGCGCCGTTCTCGGCCTCGCGCACCGCGCTGGTGGCGGTCGCGCGGTAGGCGTCGACCCCCGCCTGGCTCATCGCCTGCCGAAACTCGCGGAGCGCGGAACAGGTCTGACTTATTGACTGGGCGGTCAGGCGACCGGTCACGAAGACCTCGGCGCCGAGGCGGACCGGCACACGCAGGCTCGTGAGCTCGCGGAACGTGGGCGCGAGCTCCCCGCCGCGGGGGAGCGGCCCGCCCTTCGGGGCGGACGCCGACTGCGCCTCCACCACCCGGAGGCGCAGGGCGTTCGAGCCAAGATCGACCGCTGCGAAACGTGCCATCGCGAACGCGCTTAGCAAAGCGCTCCCGTCTTCGGCTACCGTCGCGTGGATGAATTCCGCCCGAGCCGAGGCCCGCGCCCGCGCTTGGCTCGTCGCCGGGGCCGGCGGGAGCTTCGCCGGCGTGCTCATCGCTGGCACGGTGCACCGCACGGCGGGCGGCGCGCTCACGCTCGCCGGCTGGCTCCTCGCCCTCGTGGGGCTCCACACGTTCGGGCGCCTTGGCCGGGCGGCGCCCGCGCTAGATCTCGCTGCGAAGGACGAACACCCCGATGTCGGCGCCGAGCTTGGGCGTGCGGACGGCCGCCCACCCGAAGGGGCGGTCGGTGAGGACGAGCGTGCCTGAAGACGGCCCCGCGGACGTCTTGCCGACGAGGTCCATGTCCGCGAGCGCCTTCTCGTTCGTGCTCGGGGTCTGCGGGGCGCCGTACACGCCCGACTTGTCGAACACGCCCACGTAGAGCACGGGCATCTTGCCTTTCTGGTCGCTCGCGATCAGGCGCTCTTGCAGATCGTGCTTGAGCGTCTCGGACAGGTGGAGCGCGAAGCGGCGGAACGTCCAGCCCGTCACGAACACCCCGAGGGTCGAGCCGTCGGCGCGTTTCACGGGGGTCGCGGCGAGCCAGTCCTTGTCGGGGCCCGCCTTGCCTGGGGCGCCCGGGAACGCGCCCGTCGTCGACACGTAGCCGCTCTTCGCGCCGGCGAGCCCGGGGAAGATGCCGAACAGGTTCTGGCCCGCCATCGCGTCCTGCTCGAGATCGTTGCGAATCGCGACCCCCGCCTCGTCGGCCAGCGCGAAGAACGTCGACTTGGCGAGCAGGAGATCGGGCACGTCGCGCCGCACCTTCTGCAGCGCCGCGCGCACCGCGGGCAGGTTCTTGTTGGGCTCCTCCTTCGAGAAGAGCACCCCGAGCCGCTTCGCCCCCTCGGGGAGACCGCGCTCGACCTCGGCCACGTCCTTCTCGACGAGGGCGGCCAGCTCCTGGGCGTGCTCGCGGGCCCGCGCCTCGCTCTCTTTCGCGTGATCTTTGCAGCCGGTCGCCCCAAAACAGAGCGCCGCGGCCGCGAGCGAGGCGGTGGCGGCGAGGAAGGAGACGCGGGGCGCGGCGGTGGGCGCGGGGCACGGCATGCGACAGAGGTTACACCGGCTCTCCACGCCGACCCATTCTTTGATACTGTGCGCGCTCGCCCCGCCCGTCCCCCGCCGAGACTCGACTTGCCCACCTCTTCCCCCGACCTCCCCCAGCACATCGGGCCCTATTCGGTCGTCGCCCAGATCGGCGAGGGGGGGATGGCGAACGTGTACCTCGCCCACCGGGAGGGGCCCGAGGGCCGCCTGCCACCCGTCGCCCTCAAGGTCATACGCGACGAGTTCGCCCTGAACCCCGAGTTCGCGCGCATGTTCGCCGACGAGGCGCGGCTCTCCACGCGAATGCTCCACCCCAACGTGGTGAGGGTCGAGGAGTCGGGCGCCATCGACGGCCGCCTGTTCCTCGCCATGGAGGTGCTCTCGGGGCAGTCGTTGTGGAAGGTGTGGCAGGCGTGCCGCGAGCGCGGCCTCCGTCTCCGCTACGACCTCGCCGCGTGGATCGCCGCGCGCGCCGCCGACGGCCTCCACCACGCCCACGAGCTCCGCGGGGAGGACGGCACGCCCCTCGACCTCGTGCACCGAGATGTCAACCAATCCAACCTCTTCGTAACCTATGAAGGCGACGTAAAGGTTATCGACTTTGGGCTCGCCAAGGCCGCCAATCGCGTGTCGCAGACCGCCGCGGGCGTGGTGAAGGGCAAGCTCTCGTATCTCGCGCCCGAACAGGTGACCGGGGCCAAGCTCGACCGTCGGGCCGACATTTTCGCCCTCGGCGTGGCCCTCTGGGAGGTGACGGTCGACCGGCGCCTGTTCAAGGGCCGAGACGACATCGACACCCTCATGCGGGTGAATCGGTGTGAGGTGCCCGACGCCACCACGCTCGTCGACGGGTATCCGCCCGCCCTCTGGGCGATCGTGTCGAAGTGCCTGGCGCGCGAGCGGGAGCACCGCTACGGCAGCGCGCAGGCGCTCGCGACCGATCTCGACGTGTTCGTGCGCGAGTGCGGCCAGGGCGTGGGGCGCGACTCCGTCGCCGAGATCATGCACGTGCTCTTCGCGGACGAGCAGCAGCGCGCGGCCGACTGGTTCGACCGCACGAACCGCGCGAGCCGCGCCTCCATGCCCCCGCCCCTGCGCACGGAGGACACGTCGCTGCTCATGCAGAACATGCCCAGTCTGCCGCCACCGCCCAGGGTCGATCTGTGGCTCGCGGCGCCACCGCCGGGGTTCACCGGCCCGGCCCAGCCCGCGTCCGACCGCCCGGCCCCGATGTCCTCTGCCCCGCCTGGTCACTCGACTGCCCACGTCGAGCCGCCGGGGCTCGGCCCGGTGCCGCGCCGGGCGATCACCGCGATCGTGGGGCTTGCCGTCACGGTCGCGTTACTAATTTTCCTTATTTGGGTATTGCGCTCCGTATAGGCAATGTGGCAAAAGCTCTATCGCGACCGTACGTCGCGTCGCGCCGCGCAGCCGCGCCGGCGCTGGAGTGAAGAGCCGAAGTGGCGGAATGGCAGACGCAGCGGATTCAAAATCCGCCGAGGCAACCCCTCGTGAGGGTTCGAGTCCCTCCTTCGGCACGGCCACGACCCGCGCGCACGCGCAGAGCCAAAAGGAAGACACGAATGAGCACACTCAAGAGCACGTTGGAAAGCCTCTCGACCGAGTTTGCCTCGGCGGTACTGCGAGCGATTCGGAGCGCGTCTCTCGACGAGCTCGTAGGCGACACCGCGCCGGCCGCCAAGGCCGCCGCCAAGGCCCCGGCCGCCCGCCCGGGGCGC
>CAZHGG010000498.1:0-5346 GCA_964531755.1 uncultured Polyangiaceae bacterium | reverse complement strand
GTGACGAGCCGGCCAGCGCCGACCCGCGGCCGCCGCGGCCGCCGCGCGGGGACGCGCGCGACACGAAAGAGATTGAGGACGATCCCTCGTTCGCGCAGCTCTTTCTGAACGTGGGCCGGCGCGACGGGCTGCGCCCCGGAGACGTGCACGACCTGCTCGTCGAGCTCGCGCAGCTCGAGGAGGGCGCGCACGGGCGCATCCGCATGCGCGACCGCATCACCTTCGTGAGCGTGCGCCCCGAGGTGCTCGAGCACGCCATCACCGCCCTCGGCGGCAAGGTCGTGGCCGGTCGAACCCTCGTCGCCGAGCGGGCCAAGCCCCGGGCGGAGCGAGACGACGGCTGACCCGCGGGCCCGCCGGATCGGCTAAGTTTCGCCAATAGTTCAAGCCTATTGGTTGAACGCCGCCCTGCGGGTACGATGGCGCCTCATGACGACGTCCTACGCCGCCAGCGCGAAGGGTCAGGCCCCCGGCTCGGCCCCCGCGCACAGTCTCCGCGCACTCCTCGACGCACGCCGCGCGGCGCGCACCCCCCTCGCGCTCGGAGAGGCTGTCGCGCTGCTCGCACCGCTCGCCGCCGACGTCGCGCAGCGGCACGCGCAGGGCGAGCTCTTGATCTTGCACGCGTCGTGCATCTGCGGCGACGAGGCAGGTCAGTGGAAGTACGATCCGCTCTACGCGACCATCCCGACGTCCCCCCAGGACCAGGCCGCGCTCGCGCCCGAGCTGTCGGGCCGCAACCTCGGCCCGGCCTCGGCGAGCGTGTACGCGCTCGGCGCGATCTTCTACGAGTGCCTCACCTGCGCGTCCGTCGGGCCCGGGATGGTGCCGCCGCGCACGGCGAACCCCAGCCTCCCCGCCGGGATTGACGCGCTGCTCGGCGCCGCCCTCGTCGCCGATCCGGCCGCGCGCCCCGCCGATCTGAACGCGCTCGCCCACGCGATGTTCGACCTCGCTCACAGCGAGCACCCGGCGCCCGAGGCGTCGCCCGCCGCGGCCCCGAACAGCAGCTCGCACCACGATCCGTTCGCCGCGATCCAGGGCGAGCCCGAGCCCGCCCCGCCCCCGCGGGTCGACGCGACGACGCAGCTCGCGCAGCTCAAGGCCCAGCTCGAGAGCGATCCGCGCCCCCGCTACGTCGTCGTCAAAGACTCGATGGACCACGGCCCGTTCACGGCGGTCGAGGTCCTCCAGCAGATCGCCAGCCACTCGTTCACCGGCGCCCACGTGCTGCGCGACGAGGTCTCGGGCGAGTCCAAGCGCATCGAAGACTGGCCCGACTTCTCCCAGTTCGCCGAGCACACGCAGATCCACCGCGAGATCGTGGCCGAGAAGAAGCAGGTCGTGCTCCTGGAGAAGGCCGAGAAGAAGGCCGGCATCGCGAAGTACGCGGTGGGCCTCGGCGTCACCGTCGTGCTGCTCAGCGGGTTGCTCGTCTGGTACTTCAAGGCGCGCGGGGCGCGCGATGACTCGCAGGCCCTGCTCGACGACCCGTCCGCGCTCGATCTCTCGACCGACGGCGGCGTGAAGGGCAAGGTCCGCCGCGGCGGTGGCGGCGGTGGCGGCGGTGGTGGCGGCGGTGGTGGCGGCGGCGGCGGCGGCTACGGGGGCAGCTACGAGGCGGCGCTGGCGGCGAACAACGAAGAAATCAAGATGGGCCAGGCGGCGGGGGGCCCGGATCTGTCGAACGCGCAGCTCTCCGCTCCGATGGCCAACTCGGCCTTCATCTCCGGCTGCGGCGCCCCTGACAGCATGAGCGTCACGGTGCGTGTCGCCATCAAGATGGGCCGCGCCGTCGGCGTCTCGGTCTACACGAACCCGCCGAACCCCGGCGTCGCCAGCTGCGTCGATCGCCACGTGCGGCAGCTGTCGTGGCCGGCGCACCCGAAGATGGACTCGTTCACCACCAAGTACTGAGCGGCGCGGCGCCGACTCACCAAGGTGGGTCAGGAGGGCTCAGGGCGTGAGCGCCCGGAGCGCCGCGCGCACGGCCGCGAGGAGCGCGGCGAGCGGGCCCGTGGGCGGGTCCTTCGCGGGATCGGGCACGCTGGTGCTCGCGAGCAGGTGGACGGACGCCTCGTCCACGAACACGCCCGCGCAAGCGCTGCAGCGGTGCACGTAGGGGCCACGGCCCTCGAACAGCTCCACGTCGAGGCGCACCGCGCACCGCGGGCAAGGGCCCGGCACGCGCCCGGGCTCGGGCCCCACCCACACGCCCTCCACCGGGGGCACGAGCGCGGAGGCGAGCGCGCGCGGCTCCCCGTCGAACCAGTCGAGGAAGAGGCCGCGGCACTCGCGGCACACCTCCACGAGCGACTCGCCCACGGCGATCGAATCGAGGCTCGCGCCGCAGCCGGGGCAGCGCAGCGCGGAGTGTCGGTAGTCACTCACGGTTGGGCGCGCCCTCCCCCACTCACCGTCTCAGTGGTGGTCGCGGTCGATGCCGGGGTGCGAGTCGTCGCCCGGCTCGTGGCGGGGGTTGGCCGTCTCCCGCGAGCCGTCCCGCGCCGTCAGCGAGATGAGCTCGTTGCGCGCGTAGATGAACTGGTCGCGCGAGTCGTAGGGGACCGGGTGGATGCCGGTGTCCATGCGGATCGCGTCGCACGGGCAGGCCTCCACGCAGTACCCGCAGAAGATGCAGCGCAGCTCGTCAATCACGAACCGCACCGGGAACCGCTCGTAGCCGCGGCGCTTGTCGCCCTCGGCGTACTCGCCGGCCTCGATGAAGATGCACTGCGCCGGGCACGCGGTCGAGCAGCACAGGCACGCGACGCAGCGTGGGCTGCCGTCCTCGCGGGTCGTGAGGCGGTGCACGCCGCGAAACCGCTGCGGGTAGGGCCGCTTCTGCTCCGGATACGAGATCGTCGTGATGCCCACGTCGAGCCGCTCGGTGACCGGATCGGGGCGCTCGCCCGTCAGCATGTCGCGCGTGTTGCGGAAAAAGTGGCTCATCGACACGCCGATTCCACGAATGATTTCAGGCAGATAAGCCTGGGTCGTGGGGTTCTTGTCGGCGTAGGTGACCGGGGCGGCGTTGCTCGGGCTCGCGGGCTTCTTGGGAAAGGCTTGGGGCATGGGGTCCTCGGTCACGCTTGCATCGGAGAGGTCTTGGTGCCGCCTGCGGCCGCCGCCATGTCGCCGGAGGTGCCGATGAGCGTCCTGTCCTTCGCGCGGGTGTTGAAGAAGCCGTAGAGGGCCCAGGTCGGGAGGCCGATCATCGCCGCCGCCACGACGCCCTGGGTGACGTCCGCCACGAACTTGAGGGTCTGGGCCACCGACTCGCCGCCGCTGTCGGCCGCCAGGTAGAGCACGCCCGTCGCGAAGATGTTCGCGAGCGACGCCGGGAGGAGCACCGTCCACCCGAGCTTCATGAGCTGGTCGTACCGGAACCGCGGCAGGCTCCACCGCACGAAGGCCTGCAGCAGGCACATCGCGATGACCTTACTGAAGAACCCGAGCACCCCGAAGATGATGACCCAGATGTGCGGGAGGCGCTGCGCGAAGTACACCGTGTCGCCGAGCGCGACGGTGAGCCCGTCGCGGTGGAGGAACGGCAGCTGCCAGCCCCCGAGGAAGATGGTGACGAGCAGCATCGAGCTCGTGACGATTTCCATGTACTCGGCGAAGTAGAACATGCCGAACTTCATGCCCGAGTACTCGGTGAAGTAGCCCGACACGAGCTCGCTCTCGGCCTCCGGGAGATCGAACGGGATGCGCTTGGTCTCGGCCACCGCGGAGGCGAAGAAGAGGAAGAAGGCGAGCGGCTGGACGAAGATGCCCCAGCAGTTGTCGCCCTGCCAGCGGACCATGTCCTCGAGGCGCACCGAGCCGTAGAGCATCATGGCGCCCACGAGCGACAGGCCCATGGTGACCTCGTAGCTGACCATCTGCGAGGCGGCGCGGAGGGCGCCCATGAGCGAGAACTTGTTGTCGGACGACCAGCCCGCGATCGCGGCGCCCACGATGCCCTGTCCGGCCATCGCGAACACGTAGAGGATGCCCACGTTGAGCGGCGCGACCTGCAGCTCGATCGGCGGCTGCACCGCGGAGATCCCCAGGCGCGCCGCCGAGGGGAACACCAGGAGGGGCTTGGCCAGGACGGCCTTCGTGGCGGCGTCGATGCACTGGCCCTCGACGAGCTGGATGGTGTGGCCGTCGATGGGGGCGCACACGTGGCGCCAGAGCTGGTGCGGGGAGATGGTGTCGCCAAACGGGATGACGGCGGTGAGCGCGAGCACCGGCACCATCGCGAGGATGGGCGCGAGCGAGAACAGGAGCTTGTCGGCCTTCGGGGGCATGAAGTCTTCCTTGAAGAAGAACTTCACGCCGTCCGCGGCGGTGTGGAGCAGGCCCGCGACGCGGAGCTCGAACTTCCCGAGCTTGATGCCCGCGCGGTTGGGGCCGACGCGGTCTTGGATCATCGAGCTGAGGCGACGATCGACCCAGGTGAGCAGGCCCCCCATGTTGAAGAGGAAGCCCACCATCACGAGGATCTTCACCGCGGTCCAGAGAATCATCGAGCCTGTCACGGGTTACGTTTCCTTTGCGCTCGTAAACCTTCGAAACTTTTACTATTCAGCCGACGCGGCGGGCGCCGCGGGCGGGATGCTCGTGGTCGCCACGAGCATCGAGCGGACCTCCCGGAGGGTGCCCCACGTGGGCTCGACGCCGATGGCCGTCGCCACCTTCGCGACGAGGCGCCACGCGGGCTCGGAGGCGCCCTGCGGCTCCAGCGCGCGCTCGGCGAGCTGGTGGGTGCCCTGGGCGTTGACGTACGTGCCGCTGGCCTCGACCCAGGAGCAGGCCGGGAGCAGCACCTGGGCCGCCGTCGCGAGCGGGCCGGCGTGCGCGGCGATCACGAGCAGGCCCGAGAGCATGCCCAGGGCGGTCGCGTCCTCCGGATCGTGCGTGGGCGTGGCCCCGCCGAGGGCGATCACGTGAGTCACCTTGGAGGCCCGCACGTCGGCGAGGAGCTCCGAGAAGCCGCGCGCCTCGGGCGCCATCTGCTGGAGGCCCGCGGTGTTCGAGTTCTTGTCCTTGTGGATCAAGATGTCGTCCTCGTAGCCGGCCGGCGCCCCCGAGGTGTACACCGCGCGGCTGCCGAAGAGCTCGGCGAGCTCGAAGAGCGCCACGTTGTCTTCCTGGGAGTGGCGGGCCGAGAGCACGAACGCCACCGAGCTGCGCGGGACGCTCGCGAAGAGCTTCTTCGCCTCCTCGAGCGCGCGCTCCATCTTCGCCTGGGAGCCGCGGACGCGCGGCTGGGTCACCCGGCCCTCCACCGCGTCGTGGTAGGTGAGCATCCCCTCGTCGCACATCCAGACCTTGTTGACCGCCTCGTTGTCGCGC
>CAZHGG010000497.1:0-5348 GCA_964531755.1 uncultured Polyangiaceae bacterium | reverse complement strand
CCGTGGCCTCGGGCGTCGGGGCCTCGGTGGCGGGGCGCGCGTCGGGCGTCGCGGACGCGCGGGGCGCCTCGAGCCCCTCGGGCAGCGGCTCTCCCGCCGCCGCGCGGTACTCGACGTACAGCGGGGAGCTGGCGTCGGTCTGGAAGAGGCGCGTCATGCGCAGGCGGGTCATCTCGAGCAGCGCGAGGAACGTGATCACGAGGTCGAACTTGCTGACGAGGCCCTCGAACAGCTCCTCGAAGACCACCTGCCGGCGCGTCTCCAGGATGGCGAGCAGCTCGTGGATGCGGTCGGTGATGCTGATGCGGTCGGCGACGATGTCGTGCCCAAGCTTCACCTTGCTCTTCGCGAGCACGCCCTGGAACGCCTCGATCAGCCGGAACAGCGGGATCTCCGCGAGCGGGGGCAGGGCGGGCTCGCCGAGCGCCGGCTCCGGGGGCGCGCCGCGTAGGAACACGTTCTGCGCGGCGATGCCCTTCGCCTCGAGCTGCGCGGCCGCCAGCTTGTACTTCTGGTACTCGAGCAGCCGGCGGATGAGCGCCTCGCGCGGATCTTCCTCCTCCTCCTCGGTCGCGTCGTCCTCCTGCCCGGGCGGCGGGAGCGGCAGCAGCATCTTCGACTTGATGTGCGCCAGCGTGGCCGCCATGAGCAGGTACTCGGACGCTACGTCGAGCTGCATGTGGGTCATCACGTCGAGGTACTCGAGGTACTTCTTCGTGATGAACCCCATGGGGATGTCGAGGATGTCGAGCTCGTGCTTCTGGCAAAGATGGAGCAAGAGGTCGAGTGGGCCCTCGAACTGCGGAAGGCTCACCGAGTAGGTCGCGGCGCCTGCTTCAAACTCGACCGGGTCGGACACGTGGGAGGCGGCACCCTAGCCAAACGCGGCGCCGGGGGAAAGGCACGAGGCGCGCCGATCGCCCGCGGGCGCCGCGCGCCCTGTGGACAACCTGTGCGCACTCGCCGCCCGAAGCCGCCTGGTCGGCTCGCCCCCACCCCGGGCGTCGCGCTAGAGTGGCGCCGTGCAGCCCGACATCAAGACCGCCATGGGCGACGTGCTCATCCGCTTCTCCCACGTGAAGAAGGCGTTCGGGAGCAAGGAGGTCTACAAGGGGCTCGACCTCGAGTTCCACCGCGGCGAGACCACCACGGTGATGGGCCCGTCCGGCACCGGCAAGAGCGTGCTCCTGAAGATGCTCATCGGGCTGATCTCGGTCGACGCGGGGACCATCACGTTCGACGGCGACGAGATCACGCGCATGAGCGAGCGCAAGCTCTTCGACGTGCGCCGCCGGGTCGCCTACCTCTTCCAGGGCGCGGCTCTCTTCGACTCGATGTCCGTCGGCGACAACGTCGCGTACGGCCTGCGCGAGCAGTACTGGGCGACCATGCCCGAGCGAGACATCGCGGCCCGCGTGGACTGGTCGCTCGAGGCCGTGGGGCTGCCGGGCATCGAGGCGATGCGCCCGTCCGACCTCAGCGGCGGCATGCGCAAGCGCGTGGGCCTCGCGCGCACCCTCGCGCTGCAGCCGGAGGTCATCCTCTACGACGAGCCGACCACGGGCCTCGACCCCATCAACACGGCGCGCATCAACAACCTCATCATGAGCATCCAGCGCCAGCTCAAGATCACGAGCATCGTGGTCACGCACGACATGGGCACCGCGTTCAGCGTCTCCGACCGCCTGGTCATGCTGAACCAGGGGCGCGTGGCGCTGCACGGCACGTGCGACGACTTCCGCACCACGAAGGACCGGTTCGTGCGCGACTTCATCGACGGCCGCGCCTCGGAGGACGAGGACGTGTCGGTGCTGCTCGCGACCTCGTAGGGCGCGGGCCTACTCGCCGGCCACCTCGCGCGCCTTGCGCGGCATGCCGAACGCCTCCCGCACGGTGTCGGGGATGCGCGTGGGGCGCAGCGCCCGCACGTCGATGTAGCCCCAGGTGGTCTCGGCGCGCACGATCACCTCCCCGGTGAGGCGCCGCACCTCGGTCTTGCGGAGCACCTTCGCCGCCATCGACCTGGGTATCCACGTACGCACCTCGAGCACCTCGCCGCGTAGCGCCGAGCGCAGGTAGTCGATCTCGTGGCGCCGCACGACGAACACGCCGCCGAGCTCGCGGTAGCGCGCGAACGTGAGGCCGACGGCGTCCGAGTGCGCCACGGCCACGTCCTGCACCCACCGCAAGTACGCGACATTGTTCGCGTGTCCGAGGACGTCGATGTCCTCGTCGGTCACCTCGACGCGGATCGCGTGCAGAGGGAGCTCGGGTGTGCCGCCGCGCACGTCGTCGGTCTCTTCCACAGGTCGCCTCCTACTTCCCCACAGGCGCCGCTCGCAAGGTGGAAAACTTGGAGCCTCGCACGCTTCATGCTTTGTGGAGAGCACCGATGCGAGCCCTACTACCGCGCCGGGGGGACCTCACCGAGACGCTCGCGACGCTGCGCGAGGTCGTTCTCTCACCGCGCGACCTCTTGCCCAGCCTGCCCCAGGGCGTCCGGCCAGGCGACGACGTGGTCGTGCTCATCCACGGCTTCATGGCCAGCGCCGGCGTGTTTCGTCCCATGCGCAAGGCGCTCGAGGACGCCGGCGCGAAGGTCGCGTCGTTCTCCCACGCCCCGGGCGAGGGCGTCGCGCGCATCGCGAAGAAGCTCGTGCGGCTCATGGCGCACCTGCCCCACGGCGCGCACGTCCACCTCGTGGGGCACTCGCTCGGCGGCGTCGTGGCGCGCTACTACGTGCAGGAGCTGCACGGCGCGCGGAAGGTGGCGCAGACCATCTCCATCGCGAGCCCGTTCTTCGGCACGCGGCACGCGAAGCTGTTCCCGTACCTCGTCGGGCGCGATCTCCACCAGGAGAGCGAGGTGCTCGACCGCCTCCGCGCGCGCGCACACGAGCACGACGTGCCGCACCTGTCGCTGGTGGCGGAGGCCGATCGCGTGGTGGTGCCCGAGACCTCGGCGATGTTCCCCACGGGCGAGGTCGTGAGCTTCCGCGACAAGGGCCACAACTCGCTCCTCTTCGACGAGCGCTCGATCGCCCTCATCGTCGACCGCGTGCGCGGCTTCGCCCGGCGCTAAGTCAGCGGTCGTGATCTTCGATCAAGACCGCTAACTTGGCTGGACGAGTCATCGGAGGACGCGGTCCTCCGCCCCACCGGCGGAGCCGGCTGGGGCCCCACCTCCTGGTTTTGGGTCCCAAGCCCAAGACAGACGGTTCGCCTTTGAGAAATGGGAGCCTCGGGCCGCTGGGCGCCGGCGAGGAACGCGACCCCTCGCGGCCGCACGTGTGGTAATCGACGCGGGCGTATGAGATCGCCGCTCCGCTCCGCCGTCCTCGCCGCGGCCGCCGCGCTCGCTTTGCTCGGCGGGAGCGCGCCCGCCCACGCCGAGCCCTCGGCGTGGTTCTCGGGCGGCGGCGGCGTCGCCTTCCAGCGGAACGCGGCGCTCGGCGGCGAGCTCGAGTCCCGCCCCGCGATGAGCTTCGCGTTCGGCGTGGGCACCACGCCCGCGGCGCGCGCCACGGTCGGCCTCGGCCTCCGCATGACCACGTTCTTCTCGCAGGGCACCGATCTGGCCATCGCCCCGCGGGTGTCCACCGGCGGCTTCGCGCGCGGCGATTTCGGCCTCGCGGTGGAGCTCGGCGTGGCCTTTCGCGGCTACAAGGGCGGCGACTACGGCCGCGTGCCGCTGCAGGTGGTCGCGCTGTTCGGCGCCCCGTTCGGCCTCCAGGTGGGGCTCGGCGCGCAGACCTTCAGCCTCGACGGCGGCGCCAGCGGAGGCCTGATGGCGCTGCTCGAGCTCGATCTCCTCCGCCTCACCGTGCTGCGCCAGGGCTCGTCCACACGCTTCTGGGAGAACCCGTCGCCGCTCGGGGGCGCCGTAAAGGAGCTGCCCGCGGAGAAGGCGCCTCCGCCACCGCGAAAGTAGCCTGCCAGAGCCTCGCGGCCTCAGCCGTCCTTCGCCGCGTCGCCGTCGGCGAGCGGCCCACGGGCGAGCCACTCACGCGCGGCGCGGCGGCCGGCCTCGTACATGTCGAGGAGCACAGAGCGCTCGAAGTGCAGGTACGAACCGGGCCCGAAGAGCGCCGTGTCGCCCGGGCGGATCGCCTGGAACAGCTCGACCCGCCCCCACGGCGCCGAGGGCAGCCGATCGACCAAATCGTTGCGCGTGAGCAGGAGCTTGCGGTCGACGTTGTAGGCGTTCTCGAGGAGCGTATCGACGAGCCGTTCGACCGACTCGCCGAACGAGCCCATGCTCGAGCCCGAGCGCCCGTCGAGCTTCGTGACGAGCACCGGCAAGAGGCGCCGCGCGCCGAGCGCGACCGCCGGGGCCATGGGCGAGTTGACGAGGAGGCCGCCGTCCCAAAGCAGCCGGCCGTCGAACGGCACGGGGTTGAAGAGCAGCGGGATCGACGCGCTCGCGAGGACGAGATCCAATGGAATATCGGGCACGTAGCGATAGTGGGTGGACGCGGCGGCGGTCTTCCCCGGCGGGTGGTTCACGATGCGGAGCACCCCGCCGCTCCGCACGTCGATCGCGTTGAGCGCGAGCCGCACGCGGCCGCGCGGCACGGTGGGGCCGCCGATGGCCTCGGCGAGCCGCGCGCGGAGCGGCGTCGTGTCGAACAGGTAGGGGGCGTCGAGCTCCTCGAGCAGCACGCTCACGGCGTCGAAGCGGGCCGTGAGGAGGATCTCGAGGGCCGCGGCGAGGATGCCGCTCGCGCGCGTGAGGTGGTGCTTCTTCGCGATCGAGGCGAGCAGCACCAGCTCGCGCTTTCGCTCTTGGAACGAGCGCCGCGTGTCGCGGTTGGCCACGCGCGAGAGCGCGCGCCGCAACGAGACGAAGAAGGCCTCGTTGGCGACGATCGGCGGGCGCGCCGCCAGGTCGAGCCAGAACTGGAGCATGCGCTCGGGGGAGAGGCCCGCGGCGATGAGCGCGCCGTTGATGGCGCCCGCTGACGTGCCGCTCACCACGTCGGGCTCGCGGCCGAGCCCGCGCGGATCGTCGCGCAGGACCTTCCACACGCCCACCTGGAACACGCCGCGCGCGCCGCCGCCGGAGAGCACGAGCCCAACCGGGCGGGCAGGATCGGCCGCGAGCGCGCTCATGCGCCCACCATACACGACGCGCCCGCGGCGCGCGCGTGCGGCGGGGCTCGCTGCGGCCCGCTTGCTTCGCGCGCGACTTTTGGCGACCGTGGCGGGATGCGGCGCAAGGCCCCCTCGCCCGACCAGCTCGGCCTCTTCGGCGGGGCCGCGCCCGAGGCGTCACCCCGGCCCTCGCGCGGCGCGCCGGTGCGCGCCGGCGTGAAGCCCGAGGACCTCGCGCTCGCGGCGCGGCTGCC
>CAZHGG010000496.1:0-5349 GCA_964531755.1 uncultured Polyangiaceae bacterium | reverse complement strand
GCCGCCCCCGCCGCCGCCGAAGGACGCCGCCGTCGACACCGCCGTGCCCGACACGTCCCCGCCGCCCGCCGACACCGGCCCGGCCGACGCGCCCACAGGGTGAGGGCCGCGCCTTCGTCGAGAGCGGCGTAGCCGCGTCGCGCGGCGGCACGTAGGCTCGCCGTCGCTACGCCACGCACGAACAACGAAGAGGCCGACCATGAGCGACGACGATCGACAGCGCGAGATGGCGCTCGGGGCGATGCGGTATTGGCACTGGGCCGGTGTCGCGACGTTCCTGCGGTGTCCGCACCGCCCAGACCTGAGCGAGACCGACATCGGGCTCGTCGGCTTCCCGTACAGCGGCGGGAACGCCGTCGAGCGCATGCAGTACCTCGGCCCGCGCGCGGTGCGCGACCGCTCGACCTCGTACCGGCGGGTGCTGCGCAGCATGCGCGTCGACCCGTTCGAGACCTCGCGCGTGTCGGACCTCGGCGACGTCCCCATCATGAGCATGCTCAACCCCGATCTCGTCGCGGCTGAGGCCGAGCAGTTCTACCGCCAGCTCGACGCGCGCGGGATCATCCCCATCACGGTCGGCGGCGATCACTCGGTGACCACGCCGATCCTGCGGGGGATCGCCGGGCCGAGCTCGCGCCACAAGGGGCCTATCGGCATGATCCACTTCGACGCCCACGCCGACTCCTGGCCGGAGATGGCCGGCACGAAGCACCACGCGGGCGCCGCCTTCTACATCGGCGTCGAGGAGGGGCTCATCGACCCCGCGCGGACCGTGCAAATTGGGCTCCACGGGCCCGTGGGCGCGACCGAGCAGGACGCGTATTCGCTCGAGCAATTCCGGGTTTTCACGCTCGACGAGGTCATCGAGAAGGGCGTGGCGAAGGTCGCCGAGGAGGTCCGCCGGATCGTGGGCGACGGGCCCACGTACATCAGCGTCGATCTCGACGTCCTCGACCTGGCGTACGCGCCGGCCGTGGCCGACCCGGAGGTGAACGGCATGACGTCGCGCGAGTTCTTCGGGCTCTTCGACGCCTTTCGAGGCATCAACCTCTGCGGCGCCGACGTCGTGTGCTTCTGTCCGCCGCTCGACACCCCCGGGAAGATCACGGCGATGACCTCGTCGGAGCTGTTGCTCTACTACGTCACGCTCGCCAACGAGGCCCGCCTGAAGAAGTGAGCTGGGGTCGCCCCTGCCGCCGCGTGCGTCAGGCGCGGCGAGCCGGCCGCGGAGCGCTACGACCCCGCCCGGCTCCGGGGCTCGAGCTCGTAGGCGCACGCGGCGGCCACGACCCACACGGCCGTGCGCACCGAGAAGAGCAACCGCGGATCGGCCTGCGCCGCGAGGAGCCCACGCAGGGCGTCGGGCTCCGGCGGGATCGGGAACAGCGCCAGCGACACGAACGTCGACACGCAGAGCGCGAAGAGGACCACGCACCACCCGAAGAGCCCCGCCCACACGCTCGCCGCGGTGGGGAGGAGCCCTGCGGCCGGCGCGGCCTTGTTCTCGACGCGGTCGAGCGCGCCCTTCGCCGCGTGGTGCGCGAGCGTGAGCGCGAGCCCCGGGGAGAGCGCGAGCCCGAGGCCCCCGAGCGCCCCGAGCCGCGGCCACCGCTGCGCAAACTCGAGGAAGGCCGGGAGCACGACGCCCACGGCCGCGAACACGAGCGTCGAGAACACGAGCAGCGCCACGGCGCTGAGCCACGACGCCGGGCTAGGGAGAGGCGAGCGCTTCGGCATGGGCCGAACGTACCGGCGCGGGGGTGAGGGTCAACCCGCGGCGGAGGCGCCGCGCGCTACGCGTCGCCGCGGTGCTCGGCCGGAGGGTCGACGCCCCGGTGCGGCGCGCGCCCGGTGACGAACGCGTAGGCCGCGCACACCACGGTCGCCAAGGTGGGCACGAGCATCGCCGCGTGGGTTACGCGGACGGCGAGGATCGCGCCCAGCGCGCCGCCGCTCGAGAACGCGCCCACGATGGTGAGGAGCAGCGCGACCTTCGCGGGCGGGGGCTTCTCGGTGTGCTTCCGGCCGAGCGACAGCGGCACGTGCAGCGCCTCGCCCATCGTGTCTCGCCACCAGCGGAACCAGCGCGCCGCCTCCACGCCGAGATCGGTGACGACGCCTGTGAGGTGCGTCGTTCGAACGACGGCCCCGGAGATGCGGCTGACGAGGCTGTTCTGCATGCCCATCGCCGTGCAGAGCAGCGCCGCCTCCAGGTCCTTCAGGCGCGGGTGGGCCTCGGGGGTGAGCGTCGACGCGCCGAGGAACACCAGGAAGAGCGCCGCCTCGCACAGGAGCACCACGGCGTAGGCGTTGCCGAGGCGCCCGAAGACGTTGGTCTCCACCGCCATCGCCGCGAGGAACGCGCCCGCGAAGAACGCGACGACCATGTTCACGGCCGTCGCGGCCGCGCCGACCTCTTTCGTGGCGAGATCGTTGGCGAGCCGGCCGACGTTGCCCGTGACGTGCGAGGTGAAGGAGCCGATGAGCACGAACCCGGCGGAGTTCACGAACCCGCCCACCGCGGCGAGGTACGCGGCGAGGCTGCGGTTCTGGCGCTCGGTCCGGCCGAAGCCGTGGTGACGAAACATGGGGTCGCCCCCCGCAAATAGCACCGGCGGCGCCGAAAGACAGCGTCGCCGCGCGCCGAGGCTCGCGGCCTAGCGTTTCGTGTACCTGCCCCGGGTCTCGGGGTGCTCGTTCTCGTAGGCCTGGAGGCTCTCGCGGGTGATCTCGACCTCGACGCGGCCGTCGCGCGCGAGCTTCGCTTGGCACCCGAGGCGCGAGGTGGCGCGCACGTCGAACGCCTTGTCGAGGATGTCCTCCTCTTCGTCTTCGGCCGCCGACAGGAGCGACGCGCCCGAGAGCACGTAGACGTGGCAGGTGGAGCACGCGCACACGCCGCCGCACGCGTACCCCTCGGGGGCCTCGAGCTTCTGCGCGGCCTGGAGGATGCTGGTGCCGACGGGGACGTCGATCTCGCCGAACTCTTTGAACGCAACGATGGGCAAGGGGCTCTCCGAGGGGTGGACTAGACCACCGAACGTGATCCTGACAGGGGCAATCGCGGCCGACCGCGGGGCTAGTCGAGCGGGCGCTCGGTGTGGGCGTTCTCGACGCCCTTCGCGTGCTTCACGCCCTCCTCGACGGCGTCGAGGCGCTGGCCCGCGAGGGCGCGCGCGACGGCCTGGTCCATGCGCCGGCCGGCGAACTCGCGGGTGGCGTGATCCAGGTCGTCGAGCCGAGACCGCGTGCGCGCGGGGTCGTCGCCTGCCGCGGCCTCGGTGAGCGCGCGCATCGCCCGGCGGATGGCCTCGGCCTCGCCGGGGAGGAGCAGGGCCGCGTCCGCCGCGAGCGCCTGCTCGGTCGCGCGGAGCACGCGCTCGGCCTCGACGCGTCCCTCGAGCACGCGCCGGCGGAGCAGATCGTCCTCGCCGTGGTCGAGGGCCTCGAGCAGCATGCGCTCGACCGTCTCGTCGTCGAGGCCGTACGTGGGCTTCACGGTCACGCGCTGCTCGACCCCCGTCGTGGTCTCGCGGGCGTGCACCGTCAAGAGCCCGTCGGCGTCGACCCGGAAGGTGATCTCCAGCCGCGCGATGCCCGCGGGCATGGGCGGGATGCCCTTCAGCGTGAAGCGCGCCAGGCTGCGGCAGTCGGCCACGAGCTCGCGCTCGCCCTGGACGACGTGCAGCACGAAGCCGGTCTGGTTGTCTTCTTGGGTGGTGTAGGTGGCGCGCGCACCCGTGGGGATCGTCGTGTTCCGCGGGAGGATTTTGTCGACCACGCCGCCGCCCACCTCGATGCCGAGGGACAGCGGGAGCACGTCGAGCAAGAGCACCTCGCCGTCGCGCGACGCGTTCGTGAGCAGCTCGGCCTGTACGGCGGCGCCCATCGCCACGACCCCCTCGGGATCGATGCCCGCGAGCGGCGCCTTGCCGAAGAGCTCCTCCACGTACGCGCGCACGGCGGGGACGCGCGTGCTGCCGCCGACGAGGATGACCCCGTCGAGCTCGCTCGCGGCGACGCCGGCGTCTCGCAGCGCGCGCCTGCACGCCGCGCCCGTGCGCGCGAGGAGCGGCGCGATGAGCCGCTCGAGGGCCTCGCGCGTGAGCGTGAGCGCGCCGTCGCCGCGAGGGCTCTCGAGGGTGACCGAGGGCGCGTCGGTGAGCGCGCGCAGCGCCTCGCGCGCGAGGTCGAGCGTGGCGCGCACGAGGGCCGGCGTGCGCTCGGGGGAGTCGGCGGGGAGCCCCATCTGTGCGAGCAGCTCCTCGGCGAGGAGGCGGTCCATGTCGTCGCCGCCGAGGGCGCTGTCGCCGCCGGTCGCCTTCACCTGGAAGACGCCGTCTTCGAGCAGCAGGACCGTGACGTCGAAGGTGCCGCCGCCGAGGTCGTAGACCACGAAGAGGCCGTTGGTGCGTTGCTCGAGCCCGTAAGCGAGCGCGGCGGCGGTGGGCTCGTTCAGCAGGCGGAGCACCTCGAGCCCCGCGAGGCGCGCGGCGTCCTTCGTCGCCTGGCGCTGGGCGTCGTCGAAGTACGCGGGCACGGTGATGACGCACGGCCCGACGGTGCGCAGCTCGTCCTCCGCGAGCTCGCGCAGCGCGCGCAAGATCTCTGCCGAGACCTCGATGGGGGTGACCGCGCGGCCGCGCACGTCGAAGCGCACCACGTTGGGGCCGTCGCTCTCGGGCGGGAGGAAGCGGTAGGGGCCGAGGCGGCGGGTCTCGGGGTCGTCTCCACCGCGGCCCATGAAGCGCTTCACGCTCACGATGGTCTCGCGTGGGCTCTCGGCCGCGAGGGCCTGCGCCGCCTTGCCGACGACGGCGTGGCCGCGGGCGTCGTAGTGCACCACGCTCGGCGTGAGCATCGAGCCGTCGCAGTCTTCGATCGTGGTCGGCGCGCCGTCCCGCACGTACGCGACCAGCGAGTTCGTGGTGCCGAGATCGATGCCGACGGCGCGCGCCGGGGCCTTGGGGTCGAAGATTTCAAGGAGCATCGAGCAGGTCGTCCTCTGCGGCGGAGATCTCCTCCGCGAAGCGTCGATAGAAGCGGAGCTCGCCGAGCAGCGCGACCTGCGCGCGGAGGTCGCCGCCCGCCTCGAACGCGCCGGCGAGCGCGCGCTGCACCCGCTCGGTGCCCTCCTTCGCCGCGGCGCCGAGAGCGGCCACCCGGGCGGGGTCGCGCCGCGCCTTCGCGTCGCCGAGCTCCTCGCGCCACTCGAGCACGTCCATCAAGAACGCCTGGCTCGGCTGCGGTTCGTGGCCGTCGCCGAGAGGCACGCCGCGGAGCGCGAAGAGCGCCTCGGCGCGGGTCAACGGGTCGCGGAGCGCACGGAACGCCTGGTTGACCACCACG
>CAZHGG010000495.1:0-5356 GCA_964531755.1 uncultured Polyangiaceae bacterium | reverse complement strand
CTCGGCCGCGCGCGCGTACTCCTCGAGGCACGCGACGGTGCGCGCGACCGCCTCGGGCGCGAGCACCCGGGTCGCGTCGACGCCCTGCCCCAGCCGCGTGATGGTCGCGCGCTCCTCCACCGCGCGCGGGCTCCCGTCGGGGCCGCGCTCGGCCACCAGGAGGAGCACCGTGTTGGTGCCGATGTCGACGGCCGCGACTCGCCTCGGCGAGGTCGGCGCTGCGGGGGTGCTCATCACTCGGGCTCCTCGCGGCGCCGACCGGCCCTGGGCGCGGCGGCTCGTCCGCTCGTCAGCGGATGTTGCTCAGGTTCAACATCTCCTCGACGTTCGGCTGAACGACGAGCTCGACGCGGCGGTTCTTCTGCATCTGCTCGCGGGTCTGGCTCGCGACCGTGCCCTCTTGCGGGTCGGTGTCGCCGTAGCCGGCCGCAGCCCAGTGCTGGCTGTCGAGCCCGCCGCCGTCCGCCGGCTTCTTGCCGAGCGGGTTGATGAGGAAGAGGAGGACCTGCCGCGACCGGGCCAGCGAGAGGCCCCAGTTGTCGTGGAACGGGCCACCGCCGTACTTCGCGTTGTCGGTGTGGCCGGCGACGACGAAGTAGCGGCTGGCGAGGTCCTTGTCGGCGCGGATGATCTCCGCGACCTGCGCGAGCGCCTCGCGGCCCTGCGGCTTGAGGGCGTCCTTCCCCGACTCGAAGAGGATGTCGCCCGGCAGCTGGATGACCATGCGGTTGCCGCGCACGACCACCTTGAGGCCGATCGAGTTGAGCTTGTCGAGCTTGGAGCGAAGCAGCCGGAAGCGCTCCTCGATGACCGCGAGGCGATCGGCCCGCTCCTTGTAGTCCTTCAGCGCGGCGGCGAGCTTGGCGGCGTCGGCCTTGGTGCCCGTGAGCTCCTGGCTGGTGCCCGCCAGCTGCGCCTTCATCTTCTCGATCTCGGCCTGGGCCGCGTTGTAGCGGGCCTGGTCTTGAGCCATCTGATCTTTCGCCGCCGTCATGTCGGCGGCGAGCTTGTCGATCTCTCGCTGCTTCGCGGCCATCTCCTCGTCGCTGTGGCCGCAGCCAACGCTCATCACCGACGCGAGCCCTACCGCCAGCAACCAACTCATGCGCATCGTAGACAAGGGGTCCTCCTTCTGGCCACGCGCTCTCGCGCGACGCGACCACGACGGTACGGAGCGCTGCGTGGCCCGTCAAGCAGGTCGGGAGACACCAGCGGGCACACTAATACGAATCACCACGTTTCATAAAAACATGGTTATTCGCACGTTTGAAGGGCCTCGAAAAGCCCGAAAATCGCGGACGGAAACCGAGCAAAGACGAACCATTTCAATGCATTACGAGCTTGGCAAGCTCGCGCCGGCCCCGGCATGGCGCACCAGGTCTGCCCTGTCAACCCGCAAAGTTTTTGTTGTTTGACAACTGACGTAGGTGACCATATAACCAGTGACGTAGCTGACCATATAGGTCACGTACATCCTCAACAGGAGGGATTCAGTATGGCTGCAAAGAAGAAGGCCGCTGCCAAGAAGGCGCCGGCGGCGAAGAAGGCGACCACGAAGACCGTCAAGAAGGCGGCCCCCAAGACTGCCAAGAAGGCCGCCCCGAAGGCTGCCGCGAAGAAGCCGGCGGCGAAGAAGCCGGCGAAGAAGGCCGCTGCCAAGAAGCCGGCCGCCAAGAAGGCGCCTGCCAAGAAGGCCGCTGCCAAGAAGCCGGCCGCCAAGAAGGCGCCGGCGAAGAAGGCCGCCGCCAAGAAGCCGGCCGCCAAGAAGGCGCCTGCCAAGAAGCCGGCTGCCAAGAAGGCCCCGAAGTCGATGGCGCCCCCCGCCCCCGCCCCCTCGGACGACGGCGAGGAGTGAGGTAGAGACCGTCAGCTACTCTGTCGCGGATTCGGGTTCGTCCCCACTCAGCGACCCGAGCGAGAAGGACGGTCCCGGAACGAAGGGCGCACCGCGAGCGGTTGCGCCCTTTGTGCCGTTCTGCGCCCCTGTCTCACTCTGGCGCGGAGTGTCCCTGTGTAGGTCTACGTCGGGCAAGCGGCGGTAGTGTGGTCTACTCGCCGAGGTAGAGCCGCAGGGCCATGGCGGCCGCCCGCCGGTCGAACGGCTGGTCGCGGAGCTCTTCGCGCTCGGAGATGCGCTCGAACAGGTCGCTGAGGAAGAGAGTGAACTCCTCTGCCTCCACCACCGCGTCGTCCAGGCGCTCGGGGCTCGTCAAATCGGACTCGCGCAGGGCGGAGAGCGCGTCGATGAACACGTCGAACCGCGGGTAGTCGGCGGTGCGGAGGAGCGGGTAGCCCATCGCCTGGAAGTAGGAGAGGAACTCGCGCACGAACTGGAGCGACGACGCTCCCGCCCAGCGCTCCTCCGTCTCCGGGAGTGCGCGCGCCTTCGCGCCGAACGCCCGCAGGATCTGGGCGAACATCCACACGTCGCGGCGCAGGCGCTCGGAGAGGGCGCGCCGCGCCTGCGCGTCGTCGAAGACGCCGTGCTCGTCGAGGCGCTCGCCGAGCACCTTGCCGAGCACGAGGATGGCGTTCTGGAGCGCGGGCCGCAGCGTGGCGATGACCCGGCGCACGGCGACCTGGAGCTCCGCCTCGGTCGACGGCGTCTCCGGCGCGGGCAGCTCGTGTTCGAACGCTCGCCGGAGCTCGAGCCGCAGGTTGGCCGCGATGCCACCGAACGCGGCCTTCAGCTGGATGAGGCGGTGCCCCTCCTCGCGGAGGCGGTCGAAGCGCGCGGCGAGCTCGTTCGCGGGTCGCTTGAGGAGGAGCGCCTCGTAGCCCTCCGCGAGCTGCGGCCCGGCTCGCTTGCTGAGGTGGCTCGTGAGCGCGCGGGCGTCGGAGCGCAGCACGCTGAGCACGAGGTACACGGTGCCGCTCGCCGTGCGGGACTCGAGCAGATCGAGGTACTTGAGCATCCGGAAGAACGCCAACATGGTGAGCGCCACGAGCCGCCGCGCGCGCTCGTCGCCCACCTGCCGCGTCAGCTCCAGCAGCCGCACGTTCGTGATGCGATCGAACTCGGGGCGGAACTCGAGCGCCGAGAGCGGGTTGAAGAACGCCGACGACGAGATCTCGCTGTGGGCGACGCCGAGCATCGCGAAGAACGTGCGGAACGGCACGCGCGGGAGCCGGCAAATGCCGCTCGCCACCTCGAGCAGGTTCGTCATCGCGTGGCGGAGCTGGAAGAGCGACTCCTCCGGCGTGTCCTGCGCCTGCGCGGCGCGCACCAGGCGCGTGCGCGCGCCGTCGTCGGGGAGCACGGTCTCGAGGTAGCGCTGGAAGACGAACGCGCGCTCCTGGGCGCCGAGCAGCACCTTGCAGAGCGCGACCACCCGCGAGAGCGCGTCGCGCACCAGCAAGGCCGGGCCGTGGTAGTCGCTCGTGACGACGGAGGTGCTCCTCCGCGGATTCCCCGGGTGATTCCGAGGGTTCGCGAAGCAGGCGAGCCCCTTGAGCAGCGCCTCGAGCTCGAAGAGCAGGGCCTCCTTGCCCTCGACCTTGAGCCCCGCGAGCCAGGCCTCGCGCTGCATCGACTGCTCGCGCCGAAGGCCCCGGGTGTCGCGGAGTAGATCCGCGTATGGGTCGCCAGGCGCCACCGAGGCGAGCGGCGCGCGCGCGTGGTTGGACGAGTGGCCGGCGGTCACTACGCCCCCCGACGCTGGGTGAGCGTGTCGAGGCGCCCGACGCGTGCGCCGAGCATGCGGGCCATCACCTCCTCGGTGCTGCGGTCGCTCCGCTGGCAGAGGAGCGTGATGTCGAGCGCCACCTGGCTCGTCGCGATCTCGGCGATCGCGGCGGTCTCGCTCAGCACGGCGCTGTCGGTCGGGAGCCGCTCTGTGGCGCCGACGAGGCTCGCGCGGTCATCGGCGACGACCACGAGGCGGTGCTTCCAGAACTCCTCGAGATCGCGCTCCTCGAGGTTGTACGAGAAGAGCTCGCCAGGCATCGGCGGCAGCGCGGCGTGCGAGAACACGACGACGTACACCTTGCGCTTCACGGCGGCCTTCAGCTCGGGCACGAGGGCGGCGAGCTCGCGCGGCCAGCCGCTCAGCACGAGGCGGTCCTGCGCGCCGCGGACCAGCCGCTCGGCCTCCTCGAGGATGCGCTCGTACCCGCGCACGCTGAAGGCGTCGGGCACCGACGGCGCCGTGTCCATCCGGGCGATGGCGCTCTCGAGCTGCTCGACCGAAGCGTCGAAGCGCTTGCGGAGCACGTGGACCACGTCCTCCGCGGGGCTCGGCGCGAAGCGCTCGGGGGTGCCCGCGATCGACCGCGCGGCGCCCGCCTTCACGAGGCGGCGCAGCACGCCGTACACGGCCGAGCGGGGGATCTGGGCCCGCACGCCGACCTCGTAGCCGGTGGACGGGCTCTCCTGGAGGAGCGCCGCGTACGCGCGGGACTCGTTCAGGCTGAACCCCAGCGCCACGAGCGCGGGGACCACGTCAGGATCCGACATTGCCGCATTTTCCCACGACTGCCGCCCCGGGCGCGAAAATCTGGCGCCGCGCTCCGCGCGCCCCGCCCGCCAGAGAGCCTCAAGTACCCAACATTGTTGGGTTTATTTCGCCGTACGGAGCGCCGCCACGCGCGCGGCCATGCGGGCCTCCTCGCCGTGGGAGGTGGGCTCGTAGAGCTGCTCTCCGGCGAGCGCGTCCGGCAGGTAGGTCTCGCCCGCCGCGGCGCCCTCGCCGTGCGGGTCGCGGTACCCCTCGCCGTGCCCCTCGGCCCGCGCGAGGGCGCTCACGGGGTTGCGGAGGCGCTTCGGCACGGGCAGGGCGCCGTGCTCCTCGATGAGCGCGCGCGCCCGCGCGAACGCGCGGCCCACCGCGGCGGACTTCGGGGCGCACGCGAGGTAGAGGGCGGCGTGGGCGAGCGGGTACAGGCCCTCCGGGAGCCCGAGGCGGCGGAACGCCGCGTCGGCCGAGGTGACCACGACGAGCGCGCGCGGATCGGCGTTGCCCACGTCTTCGCTCGCGAAGATGAGCATGCGTCGCAGGAGAAAGAGCGGATCGTCGCCCGCCTCCACGAGGCGCATCAGGTAGTAGACCGCCGCGTCGGGGTCGGAGCCGCGCATCGACTTGATGAACGCGCTCGTGACGTCGTAGTGCGCGTCCCCGGACTTGTCGTGGAGGAGGGGCGCGCGCTCGTCGAACTCGGCGAGGTCGGCGAGCTCGAGCGAGGCCTTGCCCCGGGCGAGCGCGTCCTCCGCCACCGACTCGAGCACCGACAGCGCGCGCCGCGCGTCGCCCCGCGCCGCTCGGGCGATGGCGCTCAGCACGTCCGGCCCGGCCGCGAGCCCTGGGGCGCCGTGGCCGGTCGGCTCGCGGAGCGCCCGCGCGAGCAGCGCGACGAGGCT
>CAZHGG010000494.1:0-5359 GCA_964531755.1 uncultured Polyangiaceae bacterium | reverse complement strand
ACCGCGCCCCTCGGCGCGCTGCTCGGCGCGGCGCTCGTGGCCACCGCGGTGGGGGTGGCCGCGCCCTCCTGGAGCAAGAGCTCCGCGCAGCGGTTCCGCGCCACCGCCTTCGGCCGCGCGCTCGACGAGCCGCTGACCGACGCGGTCGTGGGAGCGTGCGGCCACGGGACCGAGGGCCACGCCGAGCTCTCGTCCCGGAGCGTGGAGCGCCAGATCGGCACGCAGGCGCACGCGGAGCTCCAGCGCGTGCTCGCGGCGCTCCCCGAGGCGTGCGCGTCGACCGAGCCGGTCGACGTGGCGCTCGTGCCCGTGTTCGAGGGCATCAACGCCCTCAACGCGCGCCTGCACGAGCGCGGCGTCCCGGCGCTCCTCCACGGCTACGCCCGCGGCCGCGCGGGCGCGCGCTCGGTGTGGCTGACGAGCTACTTCGTCGAGCGCCGCCAGGAGCTCACCTACGACGGCGAGCCCACGAAGACCGCGTGGGGCCGGCGCCTCGACACGCTGAACCTGGCTGACTCGAGCGTGTACAAGGCGAACGCCGAGGACTTCGTGATCGTGAGCCTCGACGCCGTCGAGGAGACCTTCGTCGACGCCGTGTTGCCGGCGATGCTCCAGGCCGACGCGCCCTCGGCGGCCGAGCCGTCGGCGCGGCTCACCCTGCGGCGCGCCGCGGAGCGCGCCGTGGGCAAGGAGCTCCGCGCGCCCTCTCGGGCCACGGTGAGCGACGCGGAGGAGCTCACCACGGCGATCGCGCGGCGGAACCTCGCCCTCGAGAAGGCGGCGCACAAGCCCGTGGCGAACATCACGCTGCGCCCCGCGGAGCGGAAGGGGCTCGCGGCGGGCCCGGGCGCCGCGGCGCTCCGTCTCGACGACGAGATGTTCCAACACCGCGGCAAGGTCGACATCGCCATCGGGGCGCTCGTCGAGCTCGTCGAGGAGAGCTTCCTCGCGCGCGTGCACGACGAGGCGCGCTTCCAAGACCGCATCTTCCCCGGGCTCGGCCCGTCGGACCGGTCGCCGCGCTCACGCGCGAGCGTCTCGGCGCAGCTCGGCGCCATCGCCCGGAGCGACGCGCCGCACCTCGCGCTGTGGATGACCGCGCGCGCCGTGCTCTTCGCAGAGTCGGCCTACGAGCGGCCGCCCGCGGAGACCACGCTCCGGCTCGTGCTCAAGCAGCTCGGGGCGCTCCCGCTCTCCGAGGAGGCCCTCGCCGAGGCGCTCGTGGGCGCGTTCGCGCTCGACAAAGAGAAGCTCCGCGCCGCCGCCGCCGCGGCGTACGAGGCGGCGTTCGTGACCCCGCCGCCGAAGGTCGTGCGCCGGCTGCTCTGATTCCGCGGTCGCTTCGCGCGGCCCGGAGCACAGGGACGACGGGCCCGCTCAGCCGGGCATGGACCGCCGAGCCCGAGGGAAGAGCACGAGCGCGAGAACCGCTGGAATCCAGAGCAGGTACGCGTTCACCGCGCCGACCACGCCGAGGGCCGCGCCGAGCCCGTCGGCGCTCGCGTCGCCGGTGGCCTTTGCGAGGCTCACGGGTCCCGCGACCTCCGCGCGCGATCGCCCCGTGTTCACGCGCATCAGCCCCTTCGCCGCCGCCACCCAGACCCGCACCGGCCCAAGCACGCCCGACGAGAGCGCAGCTCCGACGCCGATGGAGCGCCGACTCATGGGCGCGCCGACGCCGATCTTGCCGTTCGGGCCGGGTGTCGGTGTCAGCGTCACCTCGCCGTCCTGGCGCTTCACCACGACGCGCGTCGGCGAGTTGGCGAACTTCGCGACCTCTCCCCTGAGCTGCGGCCAGTCGCGGATGGGGACGTCGTTGACCGACACGATCGTGTCGTTGTCCTGGAGCCCCGCGCTCGCGGCCGGGCCGCCAGGCACGACCACGACCCGCATGCTCTCCTCGTCCACGAAGGGGCTCCCGGCCAGCCTGAGACCGCAGGCCATGAGGAGGGCCGCGGACAAGTAGCAGCCGATGGGGCCCGCCACGGCGAACACTGCCCGGCGCGGCAGGGAGACCCTCGCCCACGCCTGCCCAGCCTCGACCCCAAGGACGCCTGGCGCGCCGCGCACGCCGGACACGCGCGCGACGAGATAGCGGAGGCCAAAAAAGGCCGCTCCGTTGACGAGGGCGGCGAGCACGAGCAAGAGAATGCCAGTTCCCATGGAGTCTCCTGGACCCACCGAGGCCCCGCGGCGCACGGTCCGACAGCGGACCTGCGCGGTCAAGCTGCTACGAGCGCGGGTATTAGAGCTGCCGCTCGAGCGCGCGCGCCACGAACACCAGCCGGCGCAGCGCCTCGCGCACGGGGTCGACGGCGGGGTCGTACGCGCCCTCCTCGGCCAGCTCGCGCTCGACCTCGCCCACGAGCTCGTCGAAGTGGAGGCTCTTGGCGAGCTCCACGCGCACGCGGCTGCCGCGGTCGGTCTCGCGGGCGCGGGCGAGGTCGTCGATGGCCTCGCGCGTGGCGTGCGCCCAGGCCGCGAGCCCGCGCAGGTACTCGACGAACGCCGTGTCCTCCCGGAAGAGGCGAGGCACGCCTCGCGCGGCGCCGAGCACCTGCACGAGGCCGTCGCGCACGTGCGCGAGGCCCTGCGCGTGGCCCTTCAAGCGGCGGGCATCGGGCCCGGTGAGGGGGTGCAGGGCGAAGCGGATGGCCTCGAGGCCTCGGACGAGGGCGTGCGCCTCGCCCTCGAGCTGCAGGAGCACCCCGTGGGCGTCGGCCTCGCGCTGCGAGGGCGATTTCGCGGGGCGCAGGCCCGACTCCTCCTCCGTGAGGGGCGCGCCCTCGACCGAGACCTGGGCCACGTCGCCCGCGCGGGCGCCGCCGGGCGAGGCCACGAGGAGGCGGGATTTGGGCGGCGAGGGCGACATGGAGAGGGAGCCTGTTGGACCATACGCTCGCGCGCTGAGAGCCTTCCCCAGAAAAAAGCGAACGATGCCGGGGCTCGCGCTCAGGCGCGGAAGCCCGCGACCGCGGGCCCTCCCCCGCCGGGCTCGGCCAGGCGCAGGGCGCGAATGCGGGCCGCGTCCTCCACGCGGCCGAGCTCGGCCGCCGTTCGCTCGAACTTCTCGAGGTCCTCGGGGCCGATGACCGGCGCGAAGCGCTCGAGGATGCTCATGACATGGCCCCACTGGCCCTCGAGCAGGCGGGCGTAGGCCAGCACGCGGATGGCCGTGATCTTGAGCTCGGGCGACTCCGCCTGAACGAACACGGGCTCGGCGAGCCGCACCGCCGCGGCGCCGTCTTGCGCCTCGAGGGCGACGTACGCCTGGGCGAGGGCGGCCGCGAGCGGGGCCTCGTCGACCTTCGGCTTCGACGACGCCATGAGCTGCTGCACGTTGCGCACGAGGTAGACGCCGGCCAGGACGGCGCCGAAGATGACCCCGTACTTCAGTGCCACCGCGGCGATGAACAGCGCGGTGAGGATCGACACCACGCGCGCCGCGTTCTCGCCCCGCGTGGGCGAAAAGAGCTGAAAAAACGCGGACATCACCGCGCCACCGTCCATCGGCAGGATGGGGAGCAGGTTCAAGAGCCCCCAGCCGAGGGTGACCCACACGAGCCGCATGATGGCCTCGCCCACGAGCGGCGAGTGCGGCACGTACGCAGCCCCGACGAGCATGCCGACGCCGAGGACGATGCCGACGAGCGGGCCCGCGAGGCTCACCACGATCTGGCGGCCTGGCGTGAGGCGCTTGCCGCCGGGCCACGAGGTGGTGCCGCCCATGCCGTGGAGCTGGATGGCGGGCACGAGGCCGAACATCCGGCCCGCGAGGGCGTGGCCGAGCTCGTGCGCCAAGACCGCCAGGAACGCCCCCAGCACCCACACGACGAGCAGGACAGGCACCTTCATGTCCCCCATGCCGAAGAACAGCATGGTGAGGAAGAAGGAGCCGTGCACCTGCACCGGGATGGAGCCCAGCCGAAAATTCATCACGGTGACAATGTGGGCGCGCGGGGGCGGGATGTAAAGGACGCGGCGTCCGTTGCCGAGCGGCTCAGCCGGCGCGCGCGGCCAGCTCGCGCTTCCGAACCAAACGGGCGGCGATCGACGTGTAGAGGCGCACCACCCAGCGCGGCGTGAGTGCCACGAGGCCGAGGAGGAATTTCATCACCAGGCCGGGCACGACGATCGCGCGGCCGCGGCGAAAGCCCGTGAAGGCCTGGCGCGCGCAGGTGACCGCAGAAATTTCGACGAGCCCTGGCACCTTCATGCCCGTGAAGTTCCCCGCGTTCTGCTCGAACTCGGTGGCGACGGGCCCCGGGCACACCTGGGTGACCGTCACGCCGGTGCCCGAGAGATCGCACCGCAGCGCCTCGCTGAAGCCGGTGACGAAGTGCTTCGTGCCCACGTACGCCGCGAAGCCGGGCATGAGGGTGAGGCCCGCGCCCGAGCTGATGTTCAAGATGCCGCCCCTGCCCCGCGCGACCATGGGGCCCACGCAGGCCTGCGTGAGGGCCACGAGGCTCGTCACGTTGAGGTCGAGCATCGCGCGGACGCGGGCCGGGTCGGCGAGGTCGAGCATGCCCATGAGCCCGACCCCGGCGTTGTTCACGAGCACGTCGATGGCGACGCCCTCCGCCGCGAGGCGCTCCACGAGGCGCACGGCCTCGTCCGGCGCGCCGAGATCGCACGCCTCGGCGCGCACCTCCAGGGACGGGTGCGCGCGGCGCAGCTCGTCGGCGAGGGCGTCGAGGCGCTCCTTGCGGCGCGCCACGAGCACGAGCCGCTTGGCCTGGGCGGCGAAGAGCCTCGAGAGCTCGAGGCCGATGCCCGAGCTCGCCCCGGTGACCAGCACCGTGCCGTCGAGCGGCGGGCGGCTCACAGGCCCTCCATACACGAGTAGAGCGAGCACGAGGTCATGCACGCGCGGAGGCGCGCGCGGCCCGCAGGGACGAGGGCGGACACGTAGCGGAGGCACTCCTCTTGCGGCATGGCGGGGCAGCGTACGCGCATCGCCCTGCACTCGGCGAGGGCCGTGGGATCGGGGCACGAGGCCTTCATCGCGCGGTCGCCGCAGGCGTACACCGCGCACGCGTCGCACTGGCGCTTCGGCGAGAGCGCGCGGAGGCACGCCACGGCGGCTTCGGCGACCTTGGGCTTCAGGAATTTCTTGTACGCGGCGCAGTGCTCGCCGGGGAAGGCGAAGCCCTTGCAGGCGATGCACGCCCCGAGCGCGCCCGAGACCGCGTCGTTGCAGACCGGCCCCGCGCGGCGGACGGTGCTCGTGACGACCTCACCGCAGGTGCTCCGGTCTTCGTCGTCGCCCTCGCCGTCGCGCTCCGCGGTGGGCGCGCCGAGCCCCTCGTCGGTGGGCGCCGCGACCTCCGCCGGGGGCGGCGCGGGCTCGGCCGCG
>CAZHGG010000493.1:0-5374 GCA_964531755.1 uncultured Polyangiaceae bacterium | reverse complement strand
CGCGCTCCGACCCGGCGACGAGGTCGGGGTCACGCTCGACGCGCGGGGCCGCCGCCTCGTCGCCGCCGCGCGCGACGGCGCACGCGTGGAGCCCGCGTGACCGCCCTCTCCCGGCGCCGCTGGCTCCAGGCGCTGGGGGCGTCCCTCGCCGCGTGCCGCGCGCCCCGCCGCGACGGCGGCCGCACCGTCGTCGACCTCTGGTTCGCCTACGGAGGAACCAACCGAACCGTCCTCCTCGACCTCGTCGCCCGCTTCAACCGCGCCCAGCGCGAGGTCACCGTCCGCCCCGTCTACCAGGGCGACTACTTCGAGTGCCTCGCGAAGCTCCGCACCGCCCTCGCCGCGGGGGTCGCGCCCGCGCTCAGCCACGTCGTCGGAGAGGTGGTCCCCTACCTCGCGGGCGCGGGCGTGCTCGACGCGCTCGACGGCTACGACGGGGCCCGCGCGCTCCCCCTCGTCCGCGCGCTCGCGCAGGCCGGGAGCTACGTCGACGGCGACCGCCACCCCCTCGTCGCCCTCCCCTTCAACCGCTCGACGCCCGTCCTCTACGCCAACGCGCGGATGCTCGCCGACGCGGGGGTCCGTGTGCCCGACACCTGGGGCGCCCTCCGCGACGCCGCGACGGCCCTCACGCGCCGCGACGGAGCGAGCGTCCGCTGGGGCTTCGAGGTGCCCATCTCGTGGTGGTTCTGGGTGGCGATGGTGGGGCAGGCGGGGGGGTCGGTGCTCGACGCCGAGGGCCGACCGACGCTCGGCGGCGACGCGGGCGTGAAGGCCCTCCGCTTCTGGCAGGAGCTCGTCCACGAGCGCCGCGTGATGCGCCCGCCGCCGGGCCGCGACTACAACGCCTGGCAGGCCGCCAACCAGGACTTCCTCGCGGGCCGCGCGGCCCTCGTGATGACGAGCAGCGCCTTCCTCCGCTACCTCGAGCGCAACGCGTCGTTCCCGGTGACGGCCGCGCCGGTTCCGCGCGACGTGCGGGCCGCGGTGCCGACGGGGGGGACGTTCTTCGTCCTCTTGAAGCAGGCGCCGCGGGCCGAGCGCGAGGCCGCGTGGCGCTTCCTGCGGTGGATGTGCGAGCCCGAGCAGACGATCCGCTGGGCCACGCAGACGGGCTACCTCCCGGTCGCCACGGAGGCCGTCGCGCGCCTCGAGGCCGAGGGGTACTACCGCTCGCACCCGAACGACCGCGTCGCCCTCGACCAGCTCCGCGACGTGCAGCCCTGGCCCTGGTCGCCGGGGCTCTTCCGCGTCCAGCGCGACGCCGTCGAGCCGCGCCTGGAGGAGGCGGTCCTCACGCGCCGCGACGCCCGCGCGGCCCTCGACGAGGCCCGCGCCGCCGCCCGGGGAGACGCCGCGTGAAGCCCCGCGCGCCGTGGCACCCGTGGGCCATGCTCGGCCCGACGCTCGCGCTCCTCGGGGCCTTCTGGATCCTCCCCGTCGTCCGCGCGGCGGCCTACTCCCTCTACGCCTGGGACCTCCTCACGCCGCCCCGCTTCGTCGGCCTCGCCAACTACCGCGCCCTCGCCGCGAGCGGCCTCGCGTGGCGCTCCCTCGTCGCGACGGCGTCGTACAGCGCGATGGTGGTCGCCGGGTCGATGGCCCTCGGCCTCGGCCTCGCCCTCGCGCTCCAGGGCCGCGGGCGCCTCGTCGCCTTCGTGCGCGCGTCGATCTTCAGCGCCTACGTGGTGAGCTGGGTCGCCGTGGCGCTCTTGTGGATGTGGCTCCTCGACCCCGACGCGGGCGTGGTGGCCTCGCTCCTCCGCGCGCTCCACCTGCCGCGCTCGGGCCTCCTCGGCGACCCCCGCTCGGCCCTCCCCACGCTCGCCGCCGTCACCGTGTGGAAGCTCACCGGCTACGCGATGATCCTCTTCACCGCGGGCCTCCAGGACGTGCCCCCCGCGCTCCACGAGGCCGCGGCGCTCGACGGCGCGGGGCCCGTCGCGCGCTTCCGTTACGTGACCTGGCCCGCCCTCGGCCCGACGGCGGCCTTCGTCGCGACGACGAGCCTCATCGTGTCGTTTCAGGCCTTCGACATCGTGCGCATCATGACGCAGGGCGGGCCCGTCCACGCCACCACGCTGCTCGTGTACGCCATCTACGAGCAGGTGTTCCTCGACCTCCGGGTGGGGCGGGCGAGCGCGCTGACGGTGGTGTTCTTCGTGGCGCTGGTGGCCCTCGCCGGCCTCCAGATGCGCGCGTGGCGGGCGCGCGGGGGAGGGCGGTCATGAAGCGACCGTGGCCCCTCCGCGTCGGGGTGGGGACGCTCTGCGCGGCGGCCGCGGCCGTGTGGATCGCCCCCTACCTCTGGATGGTCTCCACGTCGTTCAAGTCGCTGCGGGAGATCGTGCGGGCCCCGACGGCGCCGCTGCCCGAGCGCCTCGACGTCAGCGCGTACCGCGAGGTGTTCGCGGCGATCCCGGTCGGGCGCTACCTCCTCGTGTCGACGCTGGTGGCGCTGACCATCGCGCTCCTCCAGGTGGCCCTCGCGCTGCCCGCCGGCTACGCGCTGGCGAAACTCCGCTTCGCGGGGCGCCGCGCGGCCTTCGCGGCGGTGGTCGCGTGCCTCCTGGTGCCCGCGCAGGTCACCTTCGTGCCGGTGTTCGTGACGTTCTCCCGGGTGGGGCTGGTCAACACCGCGGCGGCCCTGGTTGTCCCCTTCGCGGCGAGCGCGCTCGGCACCTTCCTCGTGCGCCAGAGCCTCGCCGCGGTGCCCGACGAGGTGATCGAGGCCGCCCGCATGGACGGCGCCCCCGAGCGCACGATCGTCTACGGCATCCTCGGGCCCATCGTCACGCCCACCCTCGCCTCCCTCTTCCTCATCAGCTTCGTCTTCCACTGGAACGACTATTTCTGGCCCCTCGTGATGACCACCGACGACACCGTCCGCACGCTCCCCCTCGGCGTCGCCCTCCTGCGCGAGCAGGGGACGGGCGTCCGGTGGCACGTCGTGATGGCGGGCAACGTGGTGCTCTCGGTGCCGCCCCTCGCGCTCTTCGCGGTGCTGCAGAAGCACCTCCTGCGCGCGGTGGCCGGCCGCTGACAGCGGGGCACGTCGGGCTGTCCAGCGCCCCCGCAGCTCCCGGGGCACCGCCCGCTGCGCGCCGTGCCGCCCCTTCACGATGTGACCCACGCGCACCCATGGCCCCCTCCGTCTCCCCGCGAGATTCGCGCGGTGAGCGGCGGCACGCGTCGTGCGAAAGTGCGCCGCGATGACACGACCCCTCCACCTCCTCCGCAAGCTCCTGTGGGCGACGGCCGCCGCGACCTCCAGCCTCGCGCTCGCCGCCTGTGACCTCGGCTACCAGGGCCTCGAACCCCTCGTCGACCCCGGCAACCCCGCGGGGAGCTGCGCGGAGCCCGCGCCGGCCACGATCACCGGCGTCGAGGTGAGCCGCGGCAGCGACAGCGCGTCGCCGCCCGACGGGGGCGTCGGGTTCGCGGCGCTGTCCGACGGGGACGACGTCCCCCTCGTGATGGGGCTGCAGGGCGCCGACATGGTGGTGCTGGTGCTGCGGGTGAACGGCCTCGACGCCGACCGCTGCCTCCCGCAGCAGACCACGGTGGTCAACGCCTCCGGCGGCGTCGTCGCGCGGCTCGTCCGGCCGATCTTCTTCCGCGCGGGGGCGCCGGGCATGGCGGAGAGCCGGAGCCTGTACCTCCCCGGCGAGTTCGTGCGGGGGCCGCACACCGTGACGATTCGCATCGGCGGCGCGACCCTCACCCGCCGCATCAACGTGCGTTGAGCCGAAGGAGCCACGGACCATGAAGACCCTCTCCGCCGCGCTCGCCGCCCTCTCCCTCGCGCTCGCCCCCGCCGCCGCCGAGGCCCAGCGCGCTCCCCCGCCGCGCCGCGTCCTCGGCTTCGGCACGGGGCTCGGCGTCGGCTACGACATCAACAGCTTCGGGGGCGATCACACCTGGCCGCTGTTCCCCACGCTCTCGCTCCACGTCGCGCTCACGCCGCGCGTCGAGCTCGAGCTCTGGGCCCCCGCCGGCAACCTCCTCCTCTCGCGCCTCGGCAACATCAAGGGGTGGTTCTGGGCCGACCTCACCGCCCGCTGGTACGCGCTCGAACCCTCGCGCGGCCTCTTCGTCCAGGCGGGCCTCGGCTTCATGCGCGGGAGCTTCAACGACGACCCGGCCTTCACGGTCCTCCGCATCCCCGCCCGCGTGGGGTGGGAGTTCGCCACCGACGGGCGCGGCGCCGCGCTCCAGCTCGGGGTGCGCCCCTGGGTCGACGTGGTGTTCCCGGGCGACGCGCTCGGCACCGCGGCGCGCTTCGGCTTCGTCGCCGAGATCGGCTTCAACTTCTACTTCACGCGCGCCCCGTGACCTCGGTCACTCGGTCCGCTCGACCACCGCGCGCGCGCCGAGGCCCGCGAGCTCGACGGCCTTGAAGCGCTCGTAGACGGCGCGGTTGGAGCCCCAGTCCGTCCCGCTGCCGTGGAAGGTGGCCTCCAACTGCCACGAGCCGTCTTCGACGTACGACTCCCCGCGCATGCCGTAGAAGCAGTACGCGACGTATCGCCCCTTCGGCCGGAGCGTCACCGTGGCGATCGCCACGCCCTCCGCGGGGCCGTCGGGCGGAAACCTCTGCTCGATCGCGCGGGTGACCGCGTAGCGCCCCGCGAAGTGCGCGGCGATGGCGTCGAGCGAGGCCGGGCCCTCGAACTGGCACCACAGCACCGAGCGAACCCAGCGCGGCGCGTCCGGCGGGAGGAAGGCCGCGAGCTCGGCGTCGGTCAGGCCGAGGTCGTCGAGGACGAGCGGCCCCGCGGATCCCTTCCGCGGGAGCCCGTTCGGGGTGAGCGAGGCGGCGGGGGCGGGCTTCTTCTTCGGGTGGGCCATCGCGGTCGTCTCTTCTACCGCAGGACGGGCGACGCAGTCCCGCGCATCGCAAAGGGTCGGCCGACCCTCAAGGCACCAGCGCCGCGCACGACGCCCGGACGCGCGTGGCGGCGGGCGAGTGGGGCGCGTCCCGCAGCAGGGAGGCCGCCACCGCGCGGGCCTCCGCGTTACGCCCCCGCGCACACAGCGCGAGCACACGCTGCGCCGCGGCCTCCTGACGCAGCGCCCCCGCGGGGTAGTCGGCGGCGTAGGTGTCGAGCAGTCGGAGCGTCTCGGCGGTGCGGTGCTGGTCGAGCGCGAGCTGGGAGCGCTGGAGGAGGGCGAGCTCCTCGGCCATCGTCCCAACGGGCGGAGCCGGCGGCACGGCAGGGATCGCCACCGCGGCGACCGGCGAAGGCGCCGCCACCGACGGCGCGACCGCGACGCGACGCACCCCAGGCACGCGTGACACGACGCGAACACGCGCCGGAGGCTCGAGCACAGGCGGCGGAGGCGCGGGCGGAGGCGCAACGGGGAGCGCGAC
>CAZHGG010000492.1:0-5378 GCA_964531755.1 uncultured Polyangiaceae bacterium | reverse complement strand
CGCGGGCGCGGTGTCGGCGCCGTCGGTCGGCGCGTCGGTCGACGCGGGCGCGGCCGGCGGGGGGTCCTCGTGGGCGCCGATGCCCCCGTCGAGGCGTGACGCCACGAGCGCCGCCACGAGCGCGAGCCCGCCCGCGCACACAAACGCCGTGTGCATGGGGAACACGGCGACGATGCTCTTCGAGAGGATCGGCCCGATCACGTAGCCGATGGCGAGCGACATCGCGTAGAGGCTCGTCACGAAGGCCTTGTTCTCCTTGTCGGCCCGCGCGAGCAGCACGGTCTCGCAGCTGACCCACACGCCCACGGAGAACGCCCCGTCGAAGAAGCGCGCGATCGCGAGCCCGAGGAACGACCCCAGGTACGGGAAGATCGTCACGCACACCGCGTAGCCCAGCAGCGCGCCGACCAGCGTGCGCTTGGCCGACACCTTCCGGAGGATCCACCCGATCGGCAGGGAGAGCGCGCAGATGCCCGAGGCGAACACCGCCGCGAGGCCGCCCATCGCCGTCTTGTCGAACCCGTGCGCGTCGAGGAAGAGCGCGAGCAGCGCGATCGAGAGCCCGTAGGCGATGCCCACGAGGAAGATCGACGCGTAGACGAGCCAGATGTTCTTGTCGCGGATGCGTGACGGCACGGGGCGGCCCTGCATACGCTGAAACGCGCGCCGCGGCTCCAACAAAAGCGGGCGCCCACGCGGCACAAAACGACGAGAGCCCGCGGCAGGCGGGCTCTCTCGAGAGGGCGGTGGCGCGTCGCGCGTCTGGGGCGTCAGCGCACGGTCACGGAGGTGGTGGTCGGCCGGAAGGTGTTGTCGACCTCGCCGTCGACCACGCGGAGCGAGTCGGTGGCCGAGGCGGCCGCGAGCAGGTCCTTGTAGCTCGCGTTCGTCCCGCCGAGCAGCGTCGACACGAAGCGCCCGAGCGCGAACCCGCTGCGGAACGAGGGGGCCTCCACGCCGTTGGTGATGAGGTCGAGGTTCTGCGTGCCGCCCTCCTTCAGCGGGATGTAGTCCTTCTCGTAGTAGTTGTAGGACACACACCCGTCGATGAAGAGGATCTGGTAGCTCTTCGGGAAGTCGGCCGCGGTGAAGCGGCTCGGGTCGAGCGGCCCGAAGCCGATGTACGAGTGGCCGTTGTAGAGGAAGACGTCGCTGTTCTTGATGGCGAACTTGTGCGGCGTCGAGTCGCTGTCGGCCCCGTAGTAGACGATGAGCTTCTGCTTGAAGTCGCGCTCCGCCTCGTTCCCGACCTTCACCCGCACGGGCGCCTCGAACGTGAGCCACTTGCGCGTGATGCGGGTGCCCACGAGGTTGCGCACCTCGGTCGCCTCGGTCGAAGACACCCCGCGGAAGCCGCGTCCGTTGTCGAGGTCGACGATCTCCTTGAAGTCGACGTTCTCGAAGGTCTTGCCCGACGCGAGCCGGAGCGTGCTCAGCGACTCGCCCTCGGTGCGCACGAGCTTCAGGCCCGGGCGGGTCTTGTAGACCTCGTTCAGGTTGTCCATGAGCTGGCCCCAGGCGTAGTCCTCGCTCGGGTTGCCGTGCGACTCGTGGTCGATCATGCCGTACACGAGGCTCACGACCACCGCGCCCTGCTCGACGCCGCCCTTGTAGAGCCGGTCGTACTCCGGGTACGAGGTGCCGCGGTTCGTCTTGTTCGCGCCCAGGGAGACGCGGATGGGCAGGTAGAGGCGATCGACCTCGGCCTTGGCGACCTGGGTGCGCACGTCGCGGATCTTGCCGCGCTCGGTGGCGACCTTCTCGCTCTCCGCCTTGATGGCGTTCTTGCAGGCGGTGCCCGACGGGTCGAACACGTACCAGAGCGAGCTCGCGAAGTCGCGCGCGTGCGAGTCGTTCGAGGTGCACTCGGTGAGGATGCGCTCCGACTGGCTCGTGTAGCTCGGGTTCAGCACGGCCAGCGACACCGAGGTGCGGCGCGCGTAGAGCTTGTCGACGACGCCGTTGTCCACGTACGTGTAGCGCACCTCGGTCATGGGCGAGCCCGCGCCGAGCGGGGAGCCGGCGGTGTCGATCACGTCGACGTCGCGCTTCACGAAGGTGGCGGGGTCCACGCCCTTGAGCTCGCGGTTGTTCACCGCGATGCTCGCCTCGCGCAGGGGCCCGAAGGCCGTCTTGGTCTGCGCGTGCACGGCGCGCAGGATGGTGTCGGTGCTCGCCCCGCGGGCGACGTACACGACGCCGGAGAAGCGCACCTCGCGGGAGAGCGCGGTGAGGCTCGTGAGGTCGTCCTCGCTGTCCGACAGCGCGGGGTCGCCGGCGCCGGTCTCGGCGGAGCAGGCGGGCACGAGGGCGAGGGCGGCCATGACACCGAGGCGAGTGAGGACGGAGCGGTTCATCATGCCGCCCCCTTTCGCACGATGTGTGCCAGCTGCGTACACGCCCGCACCCCCTCGTTCGCCCATGGATCTCGCACCACCCGGCCGTCGCCTGGTGACCAAGTGATCCACCGTTTGGATCGAAAGTCACCAGGTGCGCAGGCGGCGAAGGAATGGCAAGCTCTCGCCATGGCCTTCGCGAAACTCCTCTCCGGGCTCCTTGTCCTCTCGAGCGTCGCCGCCCTCGCGGCCGTCGGCTGTGGCGGGAAAGATACGCTCCCACCGCTCGGCGGCGGCGGCACGGACGACGGCGGCGGCGGTGGAGGCGGTGGTGGTGGTGGGGGCGGCGGGAACGACAAGATCTGCCTGCTCAACAACTGCGACAAAGACCGCGACTGCCAGGACTGCACGGGCGCGCGCACGACCTGCAACCAGAAGGAGCACCGCTGCGTGGCCTGCGGGCCTGACGCCGCGGGCAAGAGCTGTGTGGCCGGCCAGACCTGCACGAAATACGGCGACTGCGTGCCCGGCGGCGCGGCCTGCCCGGAGGACACCGACGGAAAGCCCACGATCTCGTGCAACGGCGACGCCGACTGCGCGGCCTGCGGCCCCGCCTTCAAGGTGTGCGACACGGGCTCGAAGAAGTGCGTCGGCTGCACCACCACGAACGTGACCAACTGCCAGTCCACGGACGTGTGCAAGGGCTCGGCGTGCGTGGCGGCGTGCCCGGCGACGTGCACGAAAGACGAGGACTGCGGCTCGTGTGGCGCGCCCGGCGCCGAGAACCACGCCTGCAACCGCGGCGTGTGCGCGAAGTGCTCTCCCACGAAGGCGTGCGGCACCGGCAGCGAGACCTGCAACGACGTGGGCGACTGCGAGAAGGTGTGCGGCCTCGCCGCAAACCCGGGCAAGTGCAGCACCGACGCCGACTGCTCCGCCTGCATGGGCGGCCTCACGAAGTGCCAGAAGGCGATCGGCGGCTCGATCGGCACGTGCGTCGCGCCGGCCGCCGGGTGCGAGGCCCTCGGCGCCGGCGTGTTCGTCCTGCCCGATCCCTTCAGCCGCGTCACCCAGGCGTGCTCGACCGACGCGAACTGCGCGAGCACCTCGGCCAAGTTCGACGTGGGCGCCATCATCAAGAAGGCGACCGGCCTCAACGTCGGCAGCGCCACGATCGACTACCCCATGCACGCGTGCGCCTCGGTCGAGATCCTCGACGGCAAGAAGTGCGGCGTGTGCGTGCCCTGCAAGAAGGACGGCGACTGCACGCCGATCGACGTCCAGAAATTCGCGGGCGACGCCTTCGGGCCGATCGGGAGCATCGCGGCGGCCATTCTGCTCGACAAGGTGTTCGGCCCGAGCGACCGCAAGGTCCACATGTACTGCCAGAAGATCGGCGGCGTCGGCGGCGGCGAGTACGGCGCGTGCGTGCCGTGCCCGAGCTTCTTCCAGCGCTGCGGCGACGCGGCGGTCGACTCGACGCCCGCCACCGCGTGCGACCACGGCGTGTGCACCGTGGGCCCCGCCCTGGGCCCCACGTGCGACAGCGGGTGCGCAGGCCGCGTCGCCCTGAAGGACCCGTTCTGCACGTCGAAGTCGGGCTTCTGGGACGCCAAGTGCAAGGCGCTCGTCGAGACCGAGTGCACGAACATCACGTGCAACCCGAACACGTGCGCGGCGCCGCGCGACGCCGGCTGGTACTGCCGCGAAGAGGCCGCCGAGGGCGGCTACCGCTGCGTGGGCGGGGAGACCGGCTCGAGCACGGCCGAGGGGCGGCAGTGCCCGGGCAACCCGAAGACCTACTGCCACCGCCAGAACCCGAGCGACGTGAAGTCGAAGGCGGTGCTCTGCGCGTCGGCCGGCGAGCAGGGCTGCGACGCCGCGAACGTCGGCAAGCCGAAGTGCTTCCCCACGCCCTGAGCTCCCTCGGGACCCGCCGGCGGGCGAAGGCGTGACGAAGGCCCGTGGCGCCCGCCGCGGGCCTTCGCGCGTTTGACGGCGCGCGGGCCTTCGTGGTTGGCTTGCCGCCATGAACCTGAACGTGAGCCCCGCAGGGGCGAACCAAGGTCGAAGGCGGGCCCGAGCCGAAGGCGAGGTCTCGCCTTGAAGCTCGCGCTCGCGCTCGTCGCGCTCGGCCTCGTGTCCACCCCGGTGTTCGCCGCGTGCAAGAGCAGCCCGAGCCAGGGCGCGCAGGGCGAGCCCGCGCCCCAAGCCGCGTCCGGCGGATCGTTCCACGAGGTGCACCTCGAGCCCGGCGCCACCCCGCTGCCGGAGGTGCTGGCCGAGGAGCAGAAGAAGGCCCGTGCGATGGGCCTGCGCCTCTACGTCGAGCTCGGCGCGACGTGGTGCAAGCCGTGCAGGGAGCTCGAGGCGAGCATGAGCGATCCGCGCATGAAGGAGGCGTTCAAGGGCACCTACATCGTGCACCTCGACATCGACGCGTGGGGCTCCAAGCTCGGCTCGGCCAAGCTCTCGACGGCGAGCATTCCGGTCTTCTTCGCGCTCGACGCCGGGGGCAAACCCACCTCGAGCATCAACGGTGGCGCCTGGGACGCGAACACGCCGGAGAACATGGCCCCGAAGCTCGCGAAGTTCTTCGCCGAGCGCTGAGCGCCGCCGCCGCCGCGCGAAGCCGACTTTCGCGAACCCCCGCCCTCGTGTAAACACACGCCCAGACGGAGGTTCTCAATGGCGAAGCGTAAGAAGATTGCACTCATCGGGGCGGGAAACATCGGCGGCGAGCTCGCGCGGCTCTGCGCGAACACCCAGCTCGGCGACGTCATCCTTTTCGACATCCCCGCCAAGGAGAAGTTCGCCCAGGGCAAGGCGCTCGACCTCGAGCAGAACTCGAGCGTGCTCGGGTACGACGCGCGCATCACCGGCACCTCCAAGTGGGAGGACGTGGCCGGCGCCGACGTGCTCATCATCACGGCGGGCATCCCCCGCAAGCCCGGCCAGTCGCGCGACGACCTCGTGGCGACGAACCTCCCCATCATCCGCGACGTGGCGAACAACGCGAAGAAGCACTGCCCCGACGCGTTC
>CAZHGG010000491.1:3695-5382 GCA_964531755.1 uncultured Polyangiaceae bacterium | reverse complement strand
GGCCGTCCTCGTCGCCGACGGGGCGGTCGAGCGAGAAGGGCGTCTCGGCCCACGAGCCCTTCACCTTGTCGAGCTTCTCCTGCGGGATGCCCGTCTCGCGCTCGAGCTCCGCGAGGGTGGGCTCGCGCCCCACGCGGGCGATGATGGCCTGCGTGGCGCGCGCCACGCGGTTGTGGGTGTCGAGCATGTGGACGGGGATGCGCACCGCGCGGCCCTTGTCGGCGAGCGCGCGGCTGATGGCGTGCCGAATCCACCACGAGGCGTAGGTGGAGAACCGGTAGCCGCGCGTGTGATCGAAGCGCTCGACCGCCTTCATGAGGCCGATGTTGCCCTCCTGGATGAGGTCGATGAGCGGCAGGCGGCCGCGGTTGTAGCGCCGCGCGATCGACACGACGAGGCGCAGGTTCGCCTTCACGAACTTGTTCTTCACCGTCTTCGAGTGCGCCGCCGCGGCGCCGATGTGGGCGAGCGCCCTCTTGTACTGCGGCGAGGCGGGCACCTTCGCGGCGAGCGAGACCTGAGAGTCGGGCACGACGGCCACCCCCTCCTCCTCGCGGTCCTCCTCGCGGTCCGCCGGGGCCTCCCCCGCGCGGCGCACGACCGTCTCGGCGTTCAAGATCCACAGGCGATCGCTGTCCGCGAGGCGGATGGCCCGCGCCAAGGAGGCGGTCTTGGCGGCCCACTTCTTCTCGCCGTCCTTCGAGAGCTTCCCCGACTTCTGGTACGACTTCAGCAACTTACGAAGCTCGGCGAGCTGCGGGAGCTCGAGCGCCTCGTCGCCCGTGGGGAGGTCGGCCTCCACCGAGTCGAGGGCGAGCGCCGCGGACGGGAGGTGCGCGAAGATCGCGACCCAGTGGTCGACCTCCGACTGCTCGACCTCGATGGCGGTCTGGAGCTCGTCGTCGGGGCCCATGACGTTGTGCGTCGCCATCTCCCGGAAGTAGCGCGCGAGCATCGAGTCGCCGCCGCCCTCCTCGGCCTTCTCCTTGGGAGGAGGGGCGCGGTTCGTGTCGACGTCCCCGTCGAGCTCGATCCCCGCCGGCTCGGCCTCCGTCTCGACCTCGTACTCGTCCTCCGCGACCGCGCCCTCGGGCGAGGCGATCTCCTCCTCCTCGTGCTCCTCGCGCTCGTCCTCGACCAAGGCCGCGAGAGGCGCGGGCGCCTTGGCGGGGGCGTGTGCGGCGGCGGTGCTCTTGCGCTTGCTCATGGGGATCCTTCTTTGGGTAGCGAGCGGTCGGGCGTCAGAGCGAGGCGCGATCGACGAGATCGACGGGCCCAAGCAGTTTGGATGCGCCGGGAGACGCGAAAGTTCGCTTTGACAAGGTTCGAGTCGGAGGTCAGAGAGATAAGAGCGAGGGGGGCCCAGGCGGGGCGAAACGGGGCGAACGAAGGGGCCGGTGGGGCAAAAAGGGGCGAGCGACCTCGCTTCGCCCGGGCGGGGACCGCCGCGGGCGGTGCCACATCAAAAAGTGTTCCATGAGCTGGGGACCGCACGGCGGACCGCCGGGTGGGGCGACACTGTTTTCTCTTGCAAAGTGTGTTCCCATCGCCTTGTTCCGCTCGCGATGGAAAGCCCCCGCGCTCTCCTGGTGCCCATCATGAGAGACTCCCCAGGCGCCACGCGCCGCTCCTCGCGCTCGCGCTGCTGCGCGGCGGCTCCCTAAGCCGTGTCATCCTCCTCATCGCG
>CAZHGG010000491.1:0-3595 GCA_964531755.1 uncultured Polyangiaceae bacterium | reverse complement strand
TCCCTCTACGCTCCGCTGCGCGAGTCGGCCCGCCGCGACGTGCGAGGCGCCCTGCTGTTCCTTTTTTGCACCGGTGTGCATGGAGTAGCGCACGGCGCGCTCGCGCTCTTCGCGGGAGCGCTCGTGCGAGGTCTCGCGGGCGGGCTCGCGCCGATGGACGAAAGATCCACCCGCGTCCTCGGCGCCGGCTCGGCGCTCGCGCTGGCCCTCGCCGGGGCCGCCGCGGCCGCGATCAAGGGCGCGGCGGCCGTCGTCGCCGCGGGCGCTCAGGCGAGGCTCGTGGGGGAGGCTGGGGAGCGCATCCGGGGCCGGGTGCTCGCCGCACGTCTCGCCGGTCCCTTGGGCGTCGAGTGCCAGCCGGGGCATCGCGATCATGCCCCCGCACCGAAGTTGGCGATCACGCACGGCGGCGGCGTCGTCCGCGGAGGTGCGAGCGAGCCCGACGTGGGGCGTGGCGTCGCAGCTCTCACCACCTCCATCCGCGAGCTCGAGCACGCGCTCGCCGCGGGCCTGCTCCAGTCGGTGCGCGCCGTCGCCGAGCTGGCGCCGATCGTGGTCGTACTGTTCATCGTGGACGCACGCCTCGCCGTCGCGGCCGCGCTGGTGCTCACCCCCTTTGGGTGGGCGATCGGCCGGCTGCGCCGCGCGTGGAAGCGGCGGCAGCTCGGCGCCATGCGCGAGGCCGAGGCGCTCTTCTCCGCGGCCGACGACGCCCTCCGCAACGCCGACCTCTTCCGCGTCTACCGCGCCGAGCGGCTCGCGCGCGCGCGGGTGGGGGCGCTCGGGGCGCGGTTGACGGCGCTCTCGGTCGCGCTGGCGGCGCGCGCGCAGGCGCTCTCGAGCGCGAACGAGGTGCTGGCGGCCCTCGCGCTCGTGCTGGTCGTAGCCGGAGCGTCGCGCTGGAGCCACACGGAGCGCGCGACCCTGGTGCCCTTCGCCGTCGCGTTCTTCCTCGCCTACAAGCCGCTGCGCGACCTCGGCGACGCGCGGCTCGCGTGGGCGAAGGGGGAGGCGGCGCTCGAGCGGCTCGCCCTCCCGATGGAGGCTGCCGCCCCCGACGATGAGGTGGCCGGCCCCCGCCCTCCGACCGCAGAGGACGCCGTCATCGCTGCGCCCGGAGTGCTCGAGGTCGACGGGCTGCGCCTCCCTCGCGGCGCCCTCGAGCAGCCGCTGCGGTTCTCCGTGGCGCCCGGGCGATGCCTCGGGCTCGTGGCGCCGACCGGCAGAGGGACGACCACGCTGCTGCGCGTGCTGCTCGGCCTCGAGGCGCCCGCGGCCGGCGTCGTGCGGTACGGCGGCCTCGAGCTCGGGCCGCGCACCGAGCCCGGGCGTCGGCCGTTCGCGTGGGTGCCCCAGGACGCGCCGCTGATCGCGGGCACGCTCGACGAGAACGTCGCGCTCGGGGCCGAGGGCGTCGACGCCCGCCGCGCGCTTGGAGCGCTCGGCGCCGCGGAGCTCGCCGACGCGCTGGGCGACCAGGCGGTCGGCGCCGGAGGGCGCTCCCTCTCAGGCGGAGAGCGTCAGTGGGTCGCGCTCGCGAGGGCGCTGGAGGCCGGCCGGCCCGTGCTGCTCCTCGACGAGCCCACGAGCGGGCTCGACGCGGCGAGCCAGGCGCGCGTCCTGGAGGCCATCGCGGCGCTCCGCGGGCGCCACACGGTCGTGTTGGTCACGCACCGGCGCGAGGCCCTCGCGGTCTGCGACGAGGTCATCGAGCTCGTCTGACGGCCGCGCCGACCCTCACTTTTTCAGCCGCGCCTTCAACGCCGCCAGCTCCGAGTCGACCTCCTGCTCAATCTTCTTCGCGCGCGCCTCGCGCTCGGCGCGCTCTCGCCGCGCGGCGTCCTCGCGGTCGGCGTTGCTCTTCGCCGCCGCGCGCAGCTGCTCACCGGTCTCGCGCTCGCGCGCGGCCTTCGCGGCCTTGGCCTTCGACGAGGGCGCAGAGGGCGAGGTGTCCTCGTCGGCGGCCTCCTCGTCGCGAGGGCCGAACAGCTCCTCCTCGAGCTTCCGGCCGAGGCCCTTGGCGGAGGCGAGGCTCTGCTTGGCGAACGCCTCGGCCGCGGCCTTGCTGCGCTCTGCGGCGATCTGGGCGGCGCGCTCCGCGACCTTGTCGGAGATTCGCTTCTTGAGACTGTCGAAGAGGCCCATCCTCAAGAGGGTATCCACGGCCCCGCCGCGCGCTCGGGGAAAGCGCGGCGCGGGGCCGATTTCGGCCTCGGTGCGCCGGTCAGACGCTGCGGAGGGTGAGCTCCGGGCCGATGCTCACCTCGACCCGCTCGGCGTCGAAGAGCTCGCCGTCGAGGATGTAGCCCCGCCCCCTGCTCGCCGCGGCGGGCGCGCGGAAGCGCACGGCCACTCGCTGGGCGAGCGTGTCCAGGCCGCCGCCCGTGAGCGCGCGGCCGGCCAGCACGCGCGGCAGCTGCGGGCCGAGGGCGCTCGGGCCGAGGGCGCTCGCGACCACGTGGAAGCGGTCGTGGCGCGTCTGCGCGCGGTAGGTGAGGTGCATGTGCAGCCCCAGGTCGCGCAGCACGCTCGCGACGAAGAGGCTGTACCCCTCGTGCGGCGCGGTCTCGCCGTCGGTCGTCACCTCGGCGGCCTGGGGAGACAGCACCTCACGCGCGACCGGCCCGGCGAAGAACGACTCGGCGAAGACCCGCCCGACGATCCGCGCCGCGACGCCGAGCCCGAGCCGCTCTCGCGGACCCGACGCGTAGTAGCGCTCGAAGAAGCTCGAGACGAGGCCGAAGCCGAAGATGAACCCCAGCCTCGGCTGCGGGAGCTCGCCCCCGCCCTTGCCCTCGGGCGCGCCCGGCTCGAGCACGGAGAGGACGCGCGTCACGTGGGGGAGCGCCGTGCCCCGCGCGAGCCGCTGGAGGAGGTGATGCGTGTAGGATGCATAGTTCCCGCGCACGCCGAAGTTTCGCCCCACCGTGCACACCGTCCCGCCCGGCGCCACCGCGATGTCGGGCAGCGGGGCCTCGCCGTATACGTGCGCGAGCGCCGTGAGCCCCGCCATGAGCGTGCCGTCGCCGCCCGCGAAGACCACCCCGCGCGGGCGGAGCGAGGGGATGCGCGCGACCACGGCGCGGAGCTCCTCCATCGAGTGGGTCTCGTGGAGGTCGACCGTGCGGCTGCGCGCGCCCCGCAGGGTCTCGAGGAGCGGGCCCTTCTGACGCAGGTGGAGCGCGTTGCGGTTGGCGATGACGACGAGCGGGCGAAGCAAGCCCCCTCAGCTACCACGGCCGGCGCGGCCGCGGAACCACCTGCCCGTGGGCGGCGCGGCGCGCGTTCTCTTCTACGCGACGGGGCACCGGGCTATGCTCTCTGGCCGTGAAGCGCCCCCCCTCGCCCGTGGTCTCCTCTTGGGCCGCGGCGCTCGCCCTCGGGCTCGCGGCGCTCGGGTGCGCGCCATCCACCGTGCGCCACGCCGAGGCCGGAGATCTCGTCGCGCTGCGCGCCGAGCTCGCGGAGAAGCACGCCCGCGGCGCGCTCACGAACGGCGAGGCGCGCGACGTCGCCAGAGCCCTCCTCGCGCGTGAGGTCGAGGGTCTCACGCCCCCCGCGGGCGTCGCGAAGGTCGAGCGGCTCCGCTTGTGCG
>CAZHGG010000490.1:0-5391 GCA_964531755.1 uncultured Polyangiaceae bacterium | reverse complement strand
GGGCCCACCCGCGGCCGAGAGCCCCACCCCCACGCGGTGATGTCCCGTGCGCCCCCACGGTGGCGGTGCGCGAAGCCGGCCGTGACGGGCTCCATCGGCTCCCGCGGACCCGGCACCACGCCCGGAAGAGGAGCGTGGGGGTGCTCCCTTTTCGGCGCCGGTGGGAGGAGCCTCACTGCTCGAGGGTCGGCGTTCTCGCGCGGCGCCTGGTCGTGACGGCGCCGCATCGACGGCCCTACGTTCCCCACATCGCGCGGAACGCCGCCGAGTTTGAGGAGGGGCCCTCCGGCGCCGAAAAGGGAGCGCGCCCGCGCTCCGGTGAGGCCGCCTGAGTTCGAGGCTGATGTGAGCTCACGTGGATTCGCACGCGCCACGCCCTTTTTTCGGCGCCGGTGGGAGGAGCCTCACTGCTCGAGGGTCGGCGTTCTCGCGCGGATGCCGTCGCGCCCGGCATCGCGCCGAACAACGACGCCGCCTTCGCGACCAAGGGCTGGAACAGCGGCGACGGAGCAGCCTCGCGCGAGGTAGGCGCATCCCGGCGGCCGCTGCGGGATCGCGGGCCAGGCCGCGCGCTCCGGGCGTGACGGGGTGCTCGCTTCGGGGTAGCGTTGCCCGCCATCACTCGCGCACGAGGGGACCATGAAGAAACGCCTGACGATCAGCGCCGACGCCTGCACCGAGACTCTCGTCCTCCTCATCATCATGGCGTGGGCCGACGGCAAGCTCGAGCCTCGCGAGAAGGAGGGGGTCCAGGCCGCGGCGGAGGTCTTCAACCTCTCAAAGGAGCTGCGTGACCGCCTCCAGAGCCTCCTCGAGAACCCGCTCTCGGTGGACGAGCTCCTCGTCGAGACCCTGTCGGAGCGCGACCGCGCCTTCGCGTTCGTGGCCGCGACCTGGGTCTCGGGCGTCGACGACGACGTCGATCCGAAAGAGAAGGAGCTGCTCGATCGCGTCGCCGAGCTCTTCGGGTTCTCCACCGCGCGCAAGCAGGAGCTCACCGATCTCGCGCGCGACCTCGAGCTGCGCCGCGGCGACGAGGTGAAGTGGGCGGACGAAATCGAGCGCCTGTTCCGCGCCATCCCGCCGCGCCTCGGGGGCGGCGAAGACGACGTCGACGTCTCGATAGACTGACGCGGGGCCTGCCGCGGGGAAGTTCGAGTTGCCTCCGCCGCGCGTTATGGTGGTGCCGCCTTGACCCCGCCCGCTCGCTCGCCCGCCCCGCCTGCACGCGCACGCGCGCGCCGCCGCGCGCTGATCGGCGCGCTCGCGGTGTTCGCCTCGTGCCTGGCGGGGGCGGGCCTCGCGGCGGGGCCCGTCGTGCGCCGTCGAGTCGCCGCGTCCGCGCAGGCTGCGCACCTCGCAGTCGAGGTCGAGCGCGTCCGGCTCGGCTTCTTCGTCGTGCGCCTCGAGGGCGTGCGCGTCGCCCCAGAGGGCGAGCAGGGCGTGTCGGTCGCCATCCCAGAGGTGCGGGTCACCCTCTCCGCCGGGCTCACGCCGACCCGCGTCGTCGCTACCCGCCCCGTGATCGCGCTCGACGGCGACGTAGGCGAGCTTCGCGCCATGCACGCGCGGTGGCGCGCGAGACGGTCCCCGTCGTCGGGCGCGTCGGGCGCCGCGGAGCGCGCGCTGATCGTGGAGGACGCCACCGTCCGCTGGCGCTCCGCCGAGGGCGCTCTCGAGGTCACCGGCGGGCACCTGACCGTCGCCGAGGGCGCCTTCGTGGCGCGCGCCGACCTCGCCCGCCTCCAGCGCCCGCGCGAGCCCGGGGCCGATGGCGTCGCGCTCGAGGTGCGGGGCGCCCTGGTCGAGCTCGAGGGCGGGCGCGTCTTCAGGTCCGCCCGCGCCGACTCGGTGCGCATTGAGCTCGACCGGCCGCCCCGCGCCGCGGGCCCGACCACCGCCCCCTCGGCGCTCGCGCCGCCTGCCCTGCCGACCACGTCGGACGAGAAAAAGTCTAGTCATTCCAAGCAGGTGGAGGCGCCGCTCGAGCCCTTCTCGCCGCTCCCGCTGCCGGACCTGGCGGTGGGGCGCGCGCGCCTCTCCGTGGTCACGCGAGCGCTGGCCGAGGTCCTCCCGGCGGGCGCAGAGCTCCGCACCGCCGCCCTCTCCCTCGAGGTCCGTGGCGACAGCCCGGTCAGCGTCGGGCCCGGCCCCTTCGCGTTCGTGCGCCACCCCGACGCGCTCCATGTGTCCTTCAAGTCGGGGGGCGCCGCCACGAGCCCTCCGATGAGCCTGGAGCTGCACGCCCCGCTTGGCGTCGGCGAGACCTCCCTCACCGTCGACGGTGGCCCGCTGCCGCTCTCCCTCCTCGGCCTCCGAGAGGGCGCGCTCGGCCTCGTCGACGTCGCGCGCGCCACCGCGATGGCAAAGGGGCGGCTCGTCCTGGACGCGCCGGGCACCAGCGTCACCTTCGACGGCGAGGTGCAGCTCGCGAACGCCTCCCTGCGCCAGCCGCGCCTCTCGCGGGAGACCCTCCGGGGGCTCAGCGTCGCGGTCGGTGGCCGCGGCCTGCTCACGAGCAGCTCGCTCCGGCTCGACGACGGCCGCGTGGTGGTTGGGGCGGCCCGGCTCGACCTCCGAGGCAGCATGGAGCAAGACCCCGCTCACCTCCAAGCGCACCTCGCGTTCGACCTGCCCACGGTCGGCTGCCGGGAGCTCGCCGAGGGTGTGCCCTCGGGGCTCTTGCCGACGGTGCGGGACGTGCGCTTCGCCGGCACGCTGACCGCGCGCGGTCGGCTCGCGTTCGACACGAAGAACCTGGACGCGCTCGAGCTCGACTACACGATCGACGACCGGTGCCGCGCGACCGAGGTCCCGAGCGCGCTCTCGCGCGAGCGCTTCAAGGGCGCCTTCACGCACGCCATCGTGCACCCCGACGGCACCCGCGGCGAGGCGACCACGGGGCCGGGCAGCGGAAACTGGACCGAGCTCGGCGGCATCAGCCCTTTCCTCGTGGTCGCGGTCACCACGACCGAGGACGGCAGCTTCTTCCGCCACCACGGGTTCAACCACGGCGCCATCAAGCAGAGCGTCGTCGCGAACGTGAAGGCCCGGCGGTTCGTGCGGGGCGCGAGCACCATCACGATGCAGCTCGCGAAGAACCTCTTCCTCGTGCGCGAGAAGACGCTCTCTCGCAAGCTCGAGGAGCTCGTGCTCGCCGACTACCTCGAGCAGGTGTTCCGGAAGGAGGAGCTCATGGAACTCTACCTGAACGTCGTCGAGTTCGGACCGGACATCTACGGCGTCACGCAGGCCGCCGCGCACTACTTCGGGCGCGCGCCGCTGGAGCTGAACCTGTCGGAGTGCCTGTTCCTCGCCTCGGTGCTGCCGTCGCCCGTGCGCTCGCACCGCCTGGCCGAGCACGGTGAGCTCCCCGAGCACTGGCAGCGGCACCTGCAGTCGCTCATGCGCATCGCGGAGCGCACGCACCGCATCACACCCGCCGAGCTCGAGGCCGGCCTCCAGGAGCGCGTCGTGTTCCACAGGCCCGGTGCGCCGCGGCCGCCCCCCCGCACGGGGCTCCGACCCACGGGGGTCGGGGCCGAAGAGGGCGATGAGCGCGACCCCGCGTGGCGGCGCCTCGACTGAGCCGCGCGAAGACCGTTGACAGGCGCGCCGTTCCGACTACTATCCCGCCCGCTACTCGAGAGATTGCGCCCATAGCTCAGCTGGATAGAGCACTGGTCTACGGAACCAGTTGTCGGAAGTTCGAATCTTCCTGGGCGCGCAGCTTCTCCCCGTGCGGCGCGCGGGACCGCGGGCGCAGCCCATGAGCGACGAGCCGACCCCGCCTGACGAGCCCGCCCCGCCCGGCACGCCGCGCCCCTCGACCGACGAGGGGTGGATGGGGGTCGCGCTGGCCGAGGCCGATCGCGCCGCCGCCGAGGGCGAGGTCCCCGTGGGGTGCGTCCTCGTGCGCGGCGGCGAGGAGCTCGCGCGGTCCCATAACCTGCGCGAGTCCTCGCAGGATCCCACGGCCCACGCCGAGGTGCTGGCGATCCGCGCGGCCGCGCGCGCGCTGGGCTCCTGGCGCCTCGAGGGCGTGACCGCGTACGTGACCCTCGAGCCGTGCGCGATGTGCGCCGGCGCGCTCGTGCTCGCGCGGGTGCCGCGCGTGGTGTGGGGATGCCGCGATCCAAAGGGCGGCGCCGTCGCCACCCTCTTCGGCGTGGGCGTCGACGGGGCGCTGAACCACCGCTTCGAGTCCGTCGAGGGGGTCCTCGCCGCCGACGCCGCGGCCCGGCTGCAGCGGTTCTTCCTCGCCCTCCGGGCGCGCGGAAAGAAGTAGCTCGGAAGAAGCGTGCCAACTACGCAAGATTTGCGATGTCGGCGTCATGTCGGATCACGATGTCGTCGGCCCCCGCGCGCGGCCGGGACGGCGCGCCAAAAACCCTACGAAAAACGGCCTCCACGGGCGCTGGCACGAGGTCTGCTAAGGAACCCGCGTCGCGCGCACTTGCTTCCCTACTTTTCTCCTTTCTTCGCTGACTGCGCGCGCGACAGAGCTTAGCCCTACGACTTGACTCGCGTCTGCGAGCGCGGCCTGGCTGGCGGTCGGAAGCCGTGACGGGAGTGACCTTCCTTCCTTGAGCTGTCGCGCACGCGGCACCGACGAACCACCGAGCTTGGTACATGGCGCGCCCCTGCGGGTGCGCCATGTCGCTTTTTGTCGCGCGCTCGCGTCGGTCGCCTTCGGCCCCGCGCGGCGCCGCGCCCGGCTCGAACATCGCGCGTGCGCGGGCTAAGATCTGCGCATGCTCAAGCGGCGTCCGCTCCGCGCCTCTCTCGGGGCCTCCCTGGCCGCACTCGTGGGGCTCTCCCTGCTAGCGCCTATGCACTCTCAGGCGGCCGGTCGCGGCGCACGCACCGAGGCCGCGCCCCTGCGCCCCGCCTGGCTTGGGGTGGGGATGGAGGACGCGGCGAAGTCGGGCGCCGCGCCGCGGGGGGTCGTGCTGAGCCACGTGGTCCGTGGCTCACCGGCCGAGGCCGCGGGCCTGCGCGCCGGCGATCGGCTCGCCCGGGTCGGGGGCGTCGAGGTCCGGGACGCAGGCCAGGTCATCCGCCTGGTCGCGGCGCGCGCGCCTGGAGACCGCCTACCCCTCGAGATCGAGCGCGCGGGCGCGAGGCGCGGCCTCGAGGCCACTCTCCGAGAGAACCCCGGGCCCGAGACCATCGTGCGGCTCGAGCACGTCGGCAGCGCCGCGCCGCCCCTCGACGGGGGCCTCCCGATCGGTCGCGCGCCCGCGAGCCTCGCGGCCCTGCGCGGCCAGGTCGTCCTGCTCGACTTCTGGGCGACGTGGTGTGGACCCTGCCGGCTCGTCGCCCCCCAGCTGAACGCCCTCCAGGCGCGGTTTGGCGCCCAGGGCCTCCGGGTCGTGGGCGTCACCACCG
>CAZHGG010000489.1:0-5402 GCA_964531755.1 uncultured Polyangiaceae bacterium | reverse complement strand
CCCGTCGCCCGGCGCGGACGCCGACGCCACGGCCGAGCCCTTCTGCACCGCCGGCTCGGGGTACGGGCTCGTGGCTGAGCTTGGTTCGTAGGCGTCGCGCCCCGCGAGCACGGGCGCGCCCGGCCGCCGGAGCAGCGCGAAGAGCGCGAAGAGCACCCCGATCGCGGCGACACCAGCCAGCCACACACGCGCTGTCTTCACGGCCGGAGCGTAGCACCGTTCGGCGCGCGCGGGTGGTCCGGGCGCGAGGCGTGGGCTAAGCTCCGCGCGCCATGCGAGCAGAGATCGGTCGCGGCGCCGAGCGCGCACTCCAGAGAACCGCCGAGGCCGTGTGGCCCTGGCTCGTCCGCCTGAACGCGCGCATCGAGCGCCCGGCCATCGCGCCCGCGTGGGCGCCGGGGCCGCTCTTGAAGCGCAAGGAGCGCTCGTTCCCGCAGCTCGGGTTCCCGCGCGAGACCGACTCGCTCTGCCCCGCGTGCGTGAAGGAGGTGCGCGCCGCGGTGCTCTCCGGCGAGCGCGACCTCGGCTCCTTCGTGAGCGACATGCCCGGCGAGATCCGCGCCCAGATCGTGGAGGAGGACGGGGCGGTCCTCATGCGCAAGACCTGCCCACGCCACGGCTCCTTCGAAGACGTGATGGCCCTCGACGCGCGATTTCTGCGTCGCATCGAGCAGCTCTACCCCGGGCGCGACTACCTCGCGCCGCTCACGAAGCTGCGCGACCACGGCACGTCGAGCATCCAGTACGGGCGCGGGAGCGTGCTCGTGGTCGACCTCACGAACCGCTGCAACATGATGTGCGACCCGTGCTTCATGGACGCAAACCAGGTCGGGTTCGTGCACGAGCTCTCGTGGGAGGACGTGACCAAGATCCTCGACGACTCGCTCACCGTGAAGCCCCGCAGGCAGATGAGCGTGCAGTTCTCGGGCGGCGAGCCCACGCTCTCGCCGCACTTCCTCGGGGCCATCCGCTACGCGCGCGAGAAGGGCTATTTCGCCGTTCAGGTGGCCACCAACGGCATCCGCTTCGCCCAAGACCCGGAGTTCGCCAAGCAGGCCCGGGAGGCCGGCCTGCGCATGGCGTATCTCCAGTTCGACGGCATCGGCAACGAGGCGAACTCGCACCGCAAGGTGGGCAACCTCTACGACGTGAAGCTCCGCGCGATCGAGAACCTGCACGCCGCGGGGATCGACGTCATCCTGGTCGTCACCGTCGTGAACGGGGTCAACAACGAGCAGGTCGGCAAGATCATCCAGTTCGCCATCGACAACGCCGACAAGGTCACCGTCGTGAGCTTCCAGCCCGTGAGCTTCACCGGCCGCGACGAGGACGTCGACGACGCGACCCGGCGCGCCCAGCGCTACACGCTCTCCCACCTCGCCCGCGACGTGAAGGACCAGTGCGGCTTCTCCGAGCCGCTCCGCGACTGGTTCCCGCTCTCGGCGATGGGCCCGTTCAGCGACCTCACCGACACCCTGCTCGGCGAGCGCGCCGACTGGGGCTCCATGAAGTGCGGCTGCCACCCGAACTGCGGTATCGGCACGGTGCTCTTCGTGAACAAGCGCACGAAGCAGTGCGTGCCGCTCACGCAGTTCGTGAACCTCGAGCAGCTCCTGGTCGACGTGCAGGAGATCACCGACGCGGCGCAGGGGCGCACCGTCACGCTCGCCGAGCTCGTCGTCGCGCTCCTCCGCAACTACGACCCCACCGCCGCCCCCGAGGGGTTCTCCTTCCCCACGCTGGTGCGCCAGTTCCTCAGCCAGACGGGCGCGCGCGGCTCGAAGATCGGCGAGTTCGAGAAGGACGCGCACGAGTTCGAGTGGCGGCTGCTGTTCGTGGCCGGCATGTGGTTTCAAGACCTCTTCAACTACGACTTTCGCCGCACCGAGATGTGCATCATCCCCTACGGCACGCAGCTCGGGGAAATCAGCTTCTGCGCCTACAACACGGGCGTCGGCTGGCGGAACATCATCGAGAAGATGAAGGCGAACGCGTCGGTGGCGGACTGGTACCGCGAGCACGGGCGGCACGCCGTGTACGCGAAGAACCAGGTGCTCCCGCTGCCGCCCGCGCTGGGCACGATCGTGCACGCGAGCGGGCACGAGCCCGCGCCCGAAGCGCCGCGCCCGAAGCCCCGCGTCACGCTGCGCGTGCTGAACGACGCCCCCGGCTGACGTTCGGAGGCAGTCCGCCGCAGTTCGTTCGAGGCGATGGCGCGAGCGCGACCGCGGAGTAGGCTAGGAGCGTGAAGCCTTGGCGGACGTATGCGAGTCTCGTTGGACTGCTCGCGGCCGTGGCGCAGGTCGGGGGTTGCTCCGGCCCCGACGACTCGACGGCCGTCGAGTCCGGAGCACCCAAGCCCACCTGGGCCGAGGCGCCCTGCTCCGAGCGCACGGCCTACGTCAACGTCAGCCGCGTGCTCCCGTACTCGTCGCAGCCCTCCGGAACCCGGATCCAGTGGAACGACTGCCCGACCGTCGGAAGCGCGGACACGCCCCCGGGGTTCGCGGTCAGCCTCCAGGTCGGCGGCACGGGCTTCTTCCGGGTCACTGCGGAGGGCTTCCGCACGACCCTGTCGCCGATCGTCGACTCCGCGGCGTTCGTCAGCATCAAGGCGCAGATGTCGCTTGGCGTGGTGAAGGACCTGCCGGGCTATGATCCGACCCGTGCCCACGCGCTCGTGAGCCTCCCACGTCAGGCGGTCACGCGCCTCCCAGATTCAGGCCTCCTCGACTGCCCTTTCGGCGCGACGACGCTGAGCGCCGACGGACACCCCGAGGGGCGCGTGACCTACCTCGACGAGACCGGCGCGATCCTGCCGGGTGCGCACGAGGCCTCCTACGCGGCCATCACCAACCTCGAGCCCGGCCCGCCACTTCATCTCACGTTCAACGCGAGGTGTCCGATACTCGACTCTTCCCTGCTGCCGCTGGTGGCGGACACCGTCGCGTTCGCATACTTCGGTTTTCGCTCCTAGCTTAGCCAAGCTAGAGCGTGCGGCGGGAGGCGCTCACTCGGCGCGGGCGCTCTGCAGGAGCATGACCATGTGGCGGGCCTCGACGGTCTGCACGCCCGGGTTCGTCGTGGACGGGGCCGCCGGCTCGCGGGGCTCGCCGTCGAACTCGAGCGTGATGCCGGTCTCGGCGTCCACCTTGGGGAGCGGGATGAGCAGATCCGCGTAGGCGGTCGCGAAGGCGCGCGTGGCGGTGGGCGCCGCCTCGGGCGTCCACGCGACCTCGAGCTTGGGGAGCGGCGACGTGGCCGAGCCGTCGCCAGGCGCGACGACCCCCGAGAGCACCACGGTCGACTTCGGCGGGACACCCTTGAACTGCCCGGCGCGCAGCGCGAACCGGACGCGGAGGGTGCGGCTCCCCGCGGCGATCCGCAGGCCGATCTTCGCGCCCTGAGACACACGCAGGCAGGCCGGCGCGTTGTCGCAGTCGGACACGAGGCGGTTGACGACCTGCGGGAAGGCGGGGTTGTCCTTCGCGAAGTCGTACGACGTGACCGCCTTGCCGATGGCGGGGAAATACGCCTGGAGCTGGCCCACGTTGCGCAGCGCGTTCCCCGACGGGTCCTTCGCTTCGACCGAAGGGATCGTCACCGACGTGGGGCCATCCCACGAGGACGAGCGGGCGCGGCGAACGCTCAAGCCACCGACCCACGGCGTGCCCGCGACCTCCTGGAGGGCGTAGGCGAGGTCCCCGCTCGCGGGGAGCGTGACGTCTTTCGCGCGGACCGTCTCGCTGAAGCGAAGGGAGAAGGGCTCCCACGGCGGCGCGCTGCTGCCCCCGTCGAGCTGCAGCTCCGGGGGCGTGATGTCCGGGCCGACGTCGCCCTGGTAGGGCGTGGTGCCGTTGTACCCCACGAGGACGGCCGACCCCGGCGCGCCGCTCTCTCGCCGCGCGATCGTCAGGGTCGCCGCGCGCCCCTGCAGCGCAAATTCCATGGTGGCCTTCTCCGCGGTGAGCGTGACGACGGGGTGCGCGAGGCCGAGCCCATAGAAGTTCCGCGACTGGAGGTAGGCCTCGACGCCCTTGGCGCCGGCGACGAAGTCGAGGCGCATGCGGGGCGCGTACGACCCGTCGGGGAAGTTCGCGTTGCGCAGCGGGATCTCGTAGCTGCCAAGGAGCGCACGATCGGCCTCCGACAGCGTGGCCGCGGCGGCGGCCTCGGGCTCCGCGGAGGTCGCCGCGTCGGGCGAGCTCGAGCAGCCGGCGGCGGCGAGGGAGAGGAGGACGAGGGACGCGAGCGAGGTGCGCATGCGCGGAGCGAAAGCAAGCGACATGCCTCACAGACTAGCCGAGAAATCCGCGGGCGCAGCGCCGGGCGGCGGCCCGAGTGGCACACCGCGGCGCAGCGTCGGGCTCACTCGACCAGGCACCGGGCGTGGAGCGTGGGCGGGGCGTCCGCAGGCCCGAAGACCAGCACGCACCGGCGGAGCACGTCCATGCCGAGCACGCCGTCCCGCGGGCACGCCGACTCCGCGGCGCCGGGCAGCAGCTCGACGTCGAGGCGCGCGCGAACGCCGCCGACCTCGAGGTCGACCCCGCGGAGCCTGCGCGTCGTGATCTTGCCCGACGCGGCGAACACCGCCTCGCCGGCCTCGGAGCTCGGGGCGAGCGCCCGCCCCGCGGGCGAGGTCGTCAGCAGATCGGTGCGCTGCGCGCCGGTGTCGACGAGGAGCTCGGCCGCGTTCCCCGGCCCGTCGGCGCCGGGGGCCGAGCGCGCGTGGAGCGTCGCGGGCAGCACGAAGGCCACGCCGCCGACGGCGCTCGCGCGGTCGAGGCACACGCGCCCCTCGGGGAGCCCGCGGGCCTCGGGGCGCGAGAGGCTCGCCCACTCCGCCAGCGCGCCCTTCTCGTCGCCGAGGTCGCGGCCCTCGCGCAGCTCGCCCCGGGGCAGGTCGAGCACGACCGCGGCGGCGTCGAGCCGTTGTGGCGAGAGGAACGCGCCGATGCCCAGGCGCTCGAGGGCCTCGGGCACCTCGACCACGAGCGTCTCGTGGTCGGGGAGCGCTCCCCAGCCGTCCACGACGAGGGCGGGCTTCGGCGTGCGCGCGGTCGTGACCGCTCGGCCCACGTGGTCGCGGCCCATGTCGCCGTGGCTCGAGAGCGGCAGCTTCGCCCGGCGCGCGAGCCACCCGGTGACCATGTTCGCGCTGGCCCCTGTGTCCACGAGGAGCAAGGTGCGCACGCCGCCCACCGCGCCGGTCACGACGGGGAGCTGGAACTCGCGCCCCGACACCTCGAACTGCAGGCGCGCGAGCCTGGGGCCGGAGGGCGGCGCGCCCGAGCCGGTCGGAGCCGGAGCGACGCGCGTCGCCTTGGGGGAGACCGGCGCTGGCGGGCCGTCGCACCCTGCGAGCGGAGCGACCACCGCCGCGGCCACACACAGGGCGC
>CAZHGG010000488.1:0-5407 GCA_964531755.1 uncultured Polyangiaceae bacterium | reverse complement strand
CCTGTCGGCCCGCGCGCTCTCGCGAGCCGACCGCGATCGCGAGGCGGAGGCCGCGATGCGGCGCGTGCGCGAGCGCTACCCGAGCTCACCCTTCGCGGGGCAGGCGCGGTTTCACCTCGGGCGCATCGCGCTCCTCCGCGGGGACCACGCGGCGGCCGTGCGGGCCTTCGACGAGCTGGCTCTCGAGAAGGGCGGCAAGGACCGGTCGCACGCGCAGGGCGAGAGCGCGCGCTACAGGGCGCTCGCGCACCTCGCCGCGCGCGACTACCGGGGCGCCCGCCGGCTGTTCGAGGCGCTCGCGGACGACGCGGACACCGCCGATCTCCGCGCGCGCGCGAAGAACCTCGCCGCGCTCGCTGCGCTCCGCGACGGCGACCGCACCCACGCCGTGGCGCGGTGGAGCGAGGTCGTGCGCAGCCGCCCGCTCAGCTTCGCCGCGCTCGTCGCGCAGGCGCGGCTCGCGGAGGCGAAGGCCCCGCCGGTGCCCTGGCTCGAGGCCGCGAGCGGGACGCCGACCCCGCTGTCCTCCTTCGCCGTCACGCTCCCGGCGCCGGCCGATCTGCTCCACGCCGTCGGCCTCGACGACGACGCCGAGGACGAGCTGCGCGCGCGGGAGGCGTTCATCGAGTCGGCGAACCCCGGGCGCGGCGTCCAGGCGCTGTGCGCCGCCTACGCGCTCACGGGGCGCGCGCGGCGCCTGCACCAGCTCGCGCTGCGCGTCCCCTCGTCGCTCCTCGGAGAGAGCCCGGAGGGGCGGGCGCGCTGGGCGTGGGAGTGCGTCTTCCCGCAGCCCTTCGCGGCGGAGGTCGCGGAGGCGGAGCGCGCAAACGGCCTCGGCGCGGGCTTCGTGCACGCCATCATGCGCCAGGAGAGCGGCTTCGATCCCGACGTGGTCTCCCCCGCGCGCGCCGTCGGGCTCTTGCAGCTCCTCCCCGAGACCGCGCGCGCGGTCGCGGAGCGCGCGAAGCTACCCCACGAGGACGCGTGGCTCACGCGCCCGGGCCCAAACATCACCCTCGGCGCGCGCTACCTCCGCGAGCTCGGCGAGAAGCTCGACGGCGATCCGCTCCGGGTCGCGGGCGCCTACAACGCGGGGCCGGAGGCCATGACGCGGTGGCGGGAGCGCGCGAAGGGCGCCGACCTCGAGGCGTTCGTCGAGTCGATCCCCTACCTCGAGACCCGCGGTTACGTGGTGCGCGTGATGGACAACTTCGCCCGCTACAGCTTCGCGAGCGCTGGCGAGGCGGGCCTCCCGAAGGTGCGCCTCACGCTATGAGTCGCGCCGCGATCTCCTAATAAATATACATACATATTGAGCGTTTGCGTGCGCGACTCCGCGGGGTACCGGGCTGCGGAGTGCGCGGGTCGCGGCTTCCGTGCTAACCACCGCTCCACGTGTTGGGCCTGCTCGCCGCTGTCGTGTTCATCGCCTTGAACGGCTTCTTCGTGGCCGCCGAGTTCGCGCTCGTCAAGGTGGGCACGTCGAAGCTCAGCGCGCGGGCCAAGCAAGATCCGAAGGCGCGGCGCGCGCACGAGGTCGTCTCCAACCTGGAGCGCTACCTTTCGGTGACCCAGCTCGGCATCACCGTGGCCAGCCTCGGGCTCGGCTGGGTGGGCGAGCCCGCGATGGAGCACGCGTTCGTCGCGCTCATCGAGCGTCTCACGGGGCACGAGCCCGGCGGGGCGCTGCGGATCGCCGCGATGGTGACGGCCCTCACGCTGCTCACCTACGGGCACGTGCTGTTCGGCGAGCTCGTGCCCAAGCTCGTCGCGATCCAGCGGTCCGAGCAGACCGCGCTCGGCGTCGCCGGGCCGCTGCACTTCATCTACGTCGCCTTCCGGCCGCTGCTCTACGGGCTCGAGGCGTCGACGAAGCTGCTGCTCCGCGCCCTCGGGATGAGCGCCGACGCCGCGAGTGAGGGCAAGCTGTCGGAGGAGGAGATCCTCGGCATCCTCGTGGCCAGCACCGCGAAGAGCCCCGGCGGCGTCGAGAAGAGCGAGCTCGTCCAGCGCGTCATCCGCTTCTCCCAGCGGGCGGCCCGGCACGCGATGGTGCCTCGGGTCGACGTCAAGTCGCTCCCCATCGAGACGACCGGCCCGGACGCCGTGGCCCTGCTGCGCGATCTCCAGTACTCGCGCATCGTCCTCACGCGAGGGCGCTCGCTCGACGACGTCGCCGGGTACCTCTACGCCAAGGACGTCTTCCTGAGCGAGGTGGAGCCCGAGCGCCTCGAGCTCGGGAGCCTGCGCCGCGACGTGCTGTTCGTCCCCGAGCAGAAGGGGCTGCTCGATCTCCTCCGGCAGATGCAGAAGACCCAGATCCCCATCGCGGTGGTGATCGACGAGTACGGGGGCTCGAGCGGGATCGTCACCCTCGAGGACCTCCTCGAGGAGATCGTCGGCGAGATCCGGGACGAGTTCGACGAGGAGCCCTCGACGATCGTCCGCGATCCCAACGCCCCCGAGACCTGGGACGTGGACGCCCGCGCCAACATGGAAGACCTCCGCGCGATCGGCGTCGAGGTCGCGGCGAAGGACGCGGCCGAGGCGATCAGCACCGTCATTCAGGAGCGCATCGGGCGCATCCCCCGCACGGGCGACAGGGTCGATCTCGGTCCTCTCGTCTCCGTGGAGGTGAGCGGCATGAGCCGCAGGCGCATCACGAGCGTGCGGGTCCGCGTGAAGGCGGCGGGGACGCCGTGAAGGCGCCGTGACGACGGAGGGCCCTTCGCGCGCCCTGAGGGCGCTCCAGGCGCTGACGCTGGTCCTGGGGGTCGTGTCGCTCGTCATCGGCTCGCGGCTGCGGCTGTCGGGCGACCTCACCGACCTGTTCCCGAAGGGCCCCGAGGCCGAGGCCCTCGCGACGTTCACGCGCGCCTTCGGAGGCGGCGACGTGGGCCTCGTCCTCGTGCGGGGTGACGAGCCCGCGAGCGTCACCGCGGCGGCCGAGCAGGCTTCGCGCCTCCTCGAGGGCCGCGCGACCGTGGAGCGCGTCGTGGCGTCCGTGCCGCAACCGAAGCCGCTCGACCCCACGCTCGCGTGGCTGCACGCTGGCCCGCGCGCGCGCGCCGCGCTGGCGGATGCGCTCACCCCGGCGGGCATGCGCCGGCGCCTGGAGGACACGCGCACGCTGCTCCTCGCGCCAGCGGGCGCGCAGGAGACGAGCGATGCGCTCCGCCGCGACCCGCTGCGGCTCTCGATGGTGCCGTGGGAGGGGCACACCGAGCTCGCCGCAGGCGTGACGGCCGACGCCGAGGGCCGCTTCGTCGCCGACGGCGGCCGCGCGCGCCTCGTGGTGCTCGAGCCGAAGGGGCGCGTGTTCGACCCCGAGGCCGCGGAGACCTTCGTGCGCGAGGTGGAGGGGGCGCTCGACGAGACGCGGCGGGCCCACCCTGACGTGCGCCTCGAGCTCACCGGCGGGCACGCCGTGGCGTACGCGACCGAGCGGATGATCCGCACCGATCTGTACCTCAGCACGGCGCTGTCGTTCGTGCTCTCGGCCGTGATGTTCCTCGTCACGTTCCGGCGCGCGCGCGCGCTGCTCGCGGTGCTGCCGCCGCTCATGTTGGGCACGGTGTGGACGACGGCGATCGCCGCGCTCGTGTATCCACGCCTGTCGTCCCTCTCCGTGGCGTTCACCTCGGTCGTCGTCGGCGTGGGCGTCGACACGGGCGTGCACGTGTACGGGGCCCTCCTCGACGCGCGCGCCAAGGGGCACAGCCCCGAGGCCGCCGCGGAGCTCGCGCGCCGCGCCTCCGCGCGCCCGACCCTCACAGCGGCGGTGGTCGCGGGCCTCGCCTTCGGCGCGCTAGGCATCTCCGACATCGCCGCCCTCGGCCAGCTCGGCGTCCTCTGCGCGGTGGGCGAGGTGCTCACGGCGATCGCCATCCTGCTCTTCACGCCCGACCTGGGCCGCTGGCTCGAGCGCGGCCCCGCTCCGGCCCGGCCGCCCGCCAGGTGGGTCCGCGGGGTCTCGGAGCTCACGCGCGGACGCGGTCGGGCGTGGGCCGCGCTCGCGGTGCTGCCCGCGCTCATCTGTGCGCTCTGGCTCGTGGGCCTCCCGCGCACGGGCGAAGCGGTGGTGGCGCTGCGCCCCTCGGCGCTGGCGCCCCTGCGCACCTCCGACGCCATCTACGGGCTTTTTGGGGGCCGCCCGAACCAGTGGATCGTGCTGGTCCACGATCGCGACCTCGATCGCGCGACGGCCGAGATCGACGCGGTCGCCGAGGCGCTCGAGCTCCTCGCGTCCGCCGGCACGATCGACGGCTACGACGCCCTGACCACCTCCATCCCGGCGCGGCTCACGCAGCGGGCCCGCCTCGCCGAGCGCGACGGCCTCGATCTACCCGCGAAGGCGCGGTTGCTCCGCGAGACGCTCGACGCCGTCGGGTTCGACGCCGACGCGTTCGGCGAGGCGACAGCCTCCCTCGAGCACCCCCGCGGCGACACGCTCGAGATCCCGCTGAGGCAGCGCGGGCCGCTGTCGCTCGTCGTCGCGCGCCATGTGCAGCTCTACGAGGGCGAGCACTACGTGGCCGCTTACGTGCGGCCCGCGGGCGATCCTGCGAAGGACGCCCGCCTGCGCGAGACGCTCCGCGGCGCCTCGCCCCGCGCGGTGGTGACCGGCTTCGCCGCGCTCGAGGTCTCGCTGCGGCGCACGCTCGTCCACGACCTGCCGCGCATCGCGTTGTTGGCGTCGTTGTTCGTGGGTGTCGCGCTCGGGTTCACCCTCCGCAGCGCGCGCTCGGTGTTCCTCGCCCTGCTCGCGCTGGGCACCGAGATCGCGCTGGTGGGCGTCGCGATGCGCGCGCTGAACATTCGCTGGCACGTGTACGACGCGCTCGTCCTGCCCGTGCTGCTCGGCATCACGCTCGACGAGGTGCTCTTCCTGCTGCACGCCGCGGACGAGCGCGCCCGTGGGCAGGCGTCGGACGCGAGCGGCGAAGATCCCATCGACGGCGCGCTCGACAAGCAGGCGCCGCTCTCCGCGGCGACGGCGCTGACCACCGCCGCGGGCTTCGGGGCGCTCGTCGCGTGCCGCTTCGAGGGCCTCTTCGATCTCGGCGCCGTGGGCGCGATCGGCTCCGTGGCGGGCCTCCTCGCGTCGCTCGTGGTCGTGCCCGCCGGGCTCCGCCTGTTCGCGGGGAGGCCACCCTCGCCGGCCTCGCCCGCCTCGCCTGCCTCTGCGCCGTCCCCCCCATCGCCCGCCGCCCCCGAGGCGGCCCCGGAGCCCCCGTGAAGACCAACCTGCGCGAGCGGCTCGCGAGCAAGGCCGCTGCCGGCGACGCGAGCCTCGACGAAGACGCCCTCGCCCTCGCCATCCGCCGGGACCCCTCGCGGGACGATCCCCTGCCCGACCTCGCTGTGGCCGGGGCGACGCGCCTCCGCGAGCTCGCGCCGCGCCTCG